>CAZUGW010000154.1:2967-7839 GCA_964620055.1 uncultured bacterium | reverse complement strand
AGACCATCATCGCGGCGGAGGAGGGGGGAGGGAGTCTGGGGGCGTGGAGGAGGGCGGGGGTGGCTGGGTAAGCCGCCGCCGCGGGGGGCGTGGGAAATTCGGTGGAAAAAGGTGGGAAAAAGGTGGTGATTTCCACTCCGAAATCGCTCCTAGCGGTATCCTGTAGTCTCCTGGTCGATCTTGTCACCGTGGAAAAGCTTTCCCATTGGGGACCTGGAAGGAGGGCATCCGGGGGGTCCGAGCGGGCTGGAGGATGTGTAGTTGTCAAGGTGCGGATGGAGAAGCTGTGAATCAATTATGTATAGTGTAGCAGATAAACTGTATGATGTCAAGAGGGGGTGAAGGAGGGAAGCCACAGATGAACGCAGATGAACCGTGATGGATGGCTCAGCAGAGGGGGGGCCTGACCCTACCTCTCACTGGATCTTGCTCTCAGGACCTGGTAACGCTTTACTGTTACGACGCCGATCGCCGTAAAGCGCGCTGGAAGTAGCTGTAAAGGCTGGGCACAGGCACCTGGGCGTCTACAGCGGCGAAATAAGGAAGAACTTGTTTGCATCGCGCAGGCGCTCCGTCGCGCGTCCTCCACCCGCTGATGCGCATCGCGCGTCCAAGGATGAGTGCCTCCGACTGTATGACCAGACGGTGCAGGAGCAGGACCAGAAACCAAGATAGGGTATTGTCGGCGAAGGGGAAGTGGGTGGTGATCCACCTTGTTGGTCCCTGCTCCGTCTCCACTACTTCTGAAGGGTCTATACCGATCTTCCGAGCGTCTTCCGGGTGCTGGTAACACACGATCCCCTTGCCGAGAACCACGACAGCGTTGACGCTGTGATGAGGGACTGTCATAGAGCACAGTTCGTTACGCCTGCGGTCCACGACAGCGGCAAGCGTTTCCAGCTTCAAGTTTGACCGCGCTGCAAACACAATGCCGAAGGGTCTCGCATCCGCATAGTGCTGCGGCATTTCGAGCGTGGGAAACAGTTCACGCAACGACTCGATCTTGCCCATGTCGTCAGCTAGCTTCTTTTTCCCTAATGACTGGTCTGTGACCTGAATCACGCCTAGCACGCCGTCCACTGGATAGCAGTCCGGCCTGTCCACTTCCTCTCCATACAGTCGCGGGCAGTGCAGAGCATCATAGAGGATGACATCGTTCTGCTGGCTCTGCCGACACTGGAAGTCAACGACATGTCCTGTGCCGACGCCGAACCTGGCAGGCAAATGCCGTCGCAGGAAATCCCGCAGGGCGCTCTCAACCTTGTCCCCATGTGTCGGACCATGTGCCATGGTCCGAGCCTGCTCGAACTGCAAGCGCAGCCGGTCGGACAAGTTGGTCAGGAACGAATCGAAGTCAAACGGGGGGACGCTCATATTGCCTCTCGATGCAGTGCGATGCTTCTATGTTATCCACGTGATACCAGATCACCTGCTATATCGTTAAGCTGTAGCTTATCAATTGTGACCGTCAGACGGAATGGCAAACAGCTAGCGATTCCCGTGCAGGTATTGATCCCTCGCATAACTCGCCTCCGCTTCGCTCCGGCGAGTCGCTCGGGATGACACGACAGGAAGTGGCGCGCAACAGGTAGAAGGCTGTCATCCCGAGCGACTTGCTGCGTGTTGTTCGCAGCAAGTTATGCGAGGGATCATGACCTGCACGGAAGGCCGTTGCTGGAGGGAGGAGCGACGGGATGGGTCGGACATATTGGGTCTACATGATGGCGAGCAAGACGAGGACGTTGTACATCGGCATCACCAACAACCTGGAGCGGCGGGTGTGGGAGCACAAGCAGAAGGAGACGCCGGGCTTCACGGAGCGCTATGACGTGACGATGCTCGTCTACTGCGAGGGCTTCGGTGACGTGACAGTCGCGATTGGCCGAGAGAAGGAACTCAAGGGCTGGCGACGAGAGAAGAAGGTTGCCCTGCTGGAGTCTATGGACCCCAAGTGGCAGGACCTGGCCGCGGATTGGTATGACACGGACTTTTCGCGCAGGATGTAGCTCCGAGGGGCGGCCGGAACGGCCGTGCAGGTCATGATCCCTCGCATAACTCGCACCCGAGCTTCGCTTCGGCGAGTCCCCTTCGCTTCGCTCAGGGCTTCGGCTCACCGGGATGACATCGTTCACGCCACCCACACGAAATACAACCCCACCCCCACCAGCACCACCCCCGCGCCCTTCTGGGCCAGGGTCGTCCAGCGCTCCATCTTGGGCAGGGCGCGGACGACGGAGGTGAACGTGCCGGCGAGGATGATGGGGACGCCTCGGCCCAGCCCGTAGACGAACAGCAGGGCCGCGGCGGAGGTGAGGTTGCTCTTCGCCATAGCGTAGGTGAGGATGGCGGCGAGAATCGGCGTGGCGCACTGAGATCCCGTGAGTCCCACCGCGAGGCCGAGCAGGAAGGCGCCGGAAAGGCCGGTGGTGATGAGGCGCCGGGGTTGGAAGCGAGTGAGGAAGTCGAGGTTCAGCTTCACCGCGCCCAGGAGGTTGCCGCCGATGAGAAAGCAGACGAGGGCGACGGCGTAGTACAACGCCTGCTTCTTCGTTCCGAACAGGCCGCCGACCAGGGCGGCGGAGACGCCGAGCAGCATGAACGTGGCCGAGCTGCCGAGGGTGAAGAGCACGGACAGCCGGAAGCCCTTCGCCTTGCTCAGGTCCTGCTGCCCGCCGACATAGCCCATGATGACCGGGACCATGGAGAGGTTGCAGGGGCCGAGGCTGGTGAGGATGCCGCCCAGGAAGACCATCAGGTAGGCGAGGGCCGAAACGTCGCCGACCATCCGGGGGACAATCTGATCGAGGAATTGCTCCATCACTTCACGCCGAGTTTGGCGAATTCGGCGGCGATCTTCTCCGGGGGGTAGAAGCCGATATGGCGGCTCGCCTCCTGGCCCTTGGCGTCGAAGAAGATCTGCGTGGGGATGGCCTTTATCCCCCATCTCTGGGCCAGCGCGGGATAGGCGTTCACATCAACGTAGACGACGTTGGCCTCCCCCTGGTAGCTCTGGGCGACCTCGTCGAGCACGGGGGCCTGCTTCTTGCACTGCTCGCAGGTGCCGGCCCCGAAGTCGGCGAGAGTGGGCTTTCCACTCATCCGGCAGGCGCCGCAGTCGCTCCCAGGGCGCGGGCCGACCCGCAGGGCGCGTTCCGCGGTCAGGACGTTACGGCGCGGCTCAACGTTGCTCCCCGGAGGGAAGGCGGTCTTCGCCACGACCACCGCGGCGACCAGCCCAACCAGTACGGCCAGGAACACCCACGAACGGATCATCTGTCCCACCCCCTTGACGTTATTCCGACAACCAGCCCTTGATCTCGTCCACCGTCGGCACGCGGCCGGCCGCCTTCACCTGGCCGTCCACGGCCAGGGCCGGGGTGGACATCACGCCGAACTTGGCGATGTCGGCGACCTGGGTCACCTTCTCCACCTGGGCCTCGCACGCGAGGGCCTGGATCGCCTCCTTCGCGTTGTCTGCGACCAACTGGCATTTCGGGCAGCCAAGGCCGAGGACTTGGACGGTCTTCATATGGTATCTCCTGAGGAGGTGAGTATAGCACGGGGGAAGGGAGGAAGGGAGGAGGTGAAGAGGGGAAAGGAGAGAGGTGAGGGGGAAGGGGTGCGGAAGATAACGGAGAAGTCCGCGAGGGGGCCGCGGATTGACCGTGAAATGGCGGCCATGTTAGGATGGCGGGAACGGCGGTTCCAGCGATGATCTTGGTCGGCGACGGCGATCGGGAAGCGGGAGGCGAAGTGAGATGAGAGTTGGGCTCCGGCGCGACGCAGGGCGCGGGCTTACCGTGTTCGTGGGCGCAGTGCTGCTCCTGACCGTGCTGGGTTCGCCGGGAATGGCCGCGCTGGGCCGCAAAGAGCCGACCAAAGATCAGACCAAGTGGTGGGGGATCTATTCGAAAGCCGTGAAGCAGTCAGAGTTGGAGCGCCACGTCGCGGCGTTGAGCAGCGTCGGCCCCCGGCTCGCCGGATACCCCGGGGCGAGGAAAGCCTCGGATTACATCGTCTCGGAACTGCAGAAGCTGGAGAAATCGGGGGTAAAGGATGCCAGCCTGACCAAGGGCGGGCTCGAACCGAAGCTCTCCTATCGCGAAGCCTACTGGGTCACCGTTCCCTGGGTTTCCGGGCAGCCTACCCTCGAAGTGCTTTCCCCCGATCACAAGACCCTCGCCACTTACCCCGTCTTTCCCCTCTGGCCGAACCTCGTCCGCACCTCGCAGCTCCCCGAGGAGGGCGCGACCTATCACCTCGTGAACGGGGGCAAAGGCCAGCTCTCCGGCTTCAGCGGGAAAGACATGGACGGCACGGCCGTCCTGATGGACTTCAACTGCGGCTCGGACTGGCTGAACGCACCCCGCCTCGGCGCGAAGGCCGTGCTGTTCGTGGAGCCGGACGCGACCAGCGGCGAGGCCGAGCGCGGCGAGGCCGAGACGAAGTTCCTGCGCATCCCGATCAACATCCCGCGGTTCTGGATCAGCCGGGGGGACGCCTATGAGTTGATGGCGCGGCTGGCCTCGCAGCCGGACGTGGAAGTGAGGATCAAGTGTCGGATGGCGTGGGAGCGGCGGCAGGCCTGGAACATCGTGGCCGAGATCCCGGGCACGAACCCGGAACTGAGCAAAGAGAAAGTCTACCTCTCCGCCTACTACGACTCCATGTCCGTCGTCCCGCAGCTCTCGCCTGGGGCGGAGAGCGCGAGCGGGGCGGCCAGCCTGCTGGAAGTGGTCCGCATTCTCGCCAAGAATCGTCCCGCGCGCACGGTGCGGGTGATCTTCAACGGAGCGCACTTCCTGGGGCTGTCCGGTATCAGGAATTACGTGGCGATGCACGCCAACGACCTGATGGAGGGGACCCCCCGCA
>CAZUGW010000154.1:0-2957 GCA_964620055.1 uncultured bacterium | reverse complement strand
GTTCCTCGGCCTGATCCCCTATACCAAGGCGGTAATGGACCGGGAGAAGATCAATCTCTTTCTCGCCTTCGACCTGTCCACGCAGTCCAAGCGCACGGGGCTGTTCTACAAGGCGATGTTCTACGACCAGCGCGAGGACATGGACATCAACCGCAAGTTCTCGGACTTCGCGCGGACGGTGCGGGAGAACGCGGCCTTGATGGCGGACTTCGAAACCACCGCGGGGTTCGGCGATGCGGAGGCGCAGTTCGCGGACGCGGTGAACCCGATCTACGGGAAGCCGTGGCGGACCTTCGTCTTCGGGAAGATCGCGCTGGACAACGAGCCCATCACGCTGGGCGGCGGGCGCGGCGCGGCCTTCGTCACCACCGACGATTCGCGCCACCTGGTGGACACGCCGTTCGACACGCTGGACAACGTGAAGTTCTCCAACCTGCTCACGCAGACGCAGTTCATCGCGGCGACGATGTGGGACATCGTCACCGACCCGAAGCTGCCGGTGGACAAGGACCCCAAGTTCTCGCGCATGACCTCCTCCGGCGGGTTCGCCGAGCTCTCGGTGAACGCGCTGGCCTTCGACCCGAAGGCCAGCATCGTGGCCGACCTGCCCATCCCGGGCACGCTGGCGGTGGCGCGGATGTCGGACTCGACGCTGATGGGGACGCGCGGCGACCTGGTGGAGATCGTGGACAGTAGGGGCCGGGCGCACTTCTGGGGCTATCCCACGGTCAACGCCTACGGGTGGCGCAAGCCGAGCTACCTGGAGGCCTACCATACCGACGAGAAGACGGGAGACATTGACTTCGCGCCGGACTGGGGGCCGCAGGGCAACCGGCGCTCCCCGGCCGACCCGACGCAGTTCGAGATCACCTCCGGCAAGAAGGACTTCACGATCGTCATCTTCGACTGCGTGCCCATCTCGCTCTTCGACCTGGTGGACCCGCAGAGCCTCACCACGCTGCGCTACATCAAGGTCCTGGACGGGATGACGGACGCGGAGCCGCGGCGCTACGGGGTGACGATCCCGCACCCGGAGCCGGGCCGCGGGCACGTGGAGGACGTGGCGCTGGTCTTCGCGGAGCGCGTGCGCGCGGAGAAAAGTGAGAAGCCCACTCCGGTGCGCATCAAGGTGATGATGGGCCTGGGGGCGGGTTCAGTGCGCCTGTTGCTGCTGAACGCCTCCACCATCACGCTGAAGCACGAGAGCGGGCTCGGGTACGAGGCCGGGGCGCCTTTCGCGCTCTCCCACACCCCGCTGAAGGTGACGCAGGACATGTGGGCCCTGGACGAGGCGCGGATGGAGAAGCTCGCCTCCTTCCGCATCGTCAACGACGTAGTGGTGGAGTTGCACAAGACGGCGAAGGGCCACTTGGACAAAGCGGAGGCGGCCCTCGCGGCGAAGGATTACCAACTGGCCGACGCGGAGGCCCGCTCCGCCTGGGGCTATGAGGCGCGCGCCTATCCCGCCGTGGTTGACACCATGAACGACGTGGTGAAGGGCGTGCTGTTCTACCTCGCCCTGATGCTGCCGTTCGCGTTCTTCGTAGAGCGGCTGATCTTCGCTTTCCCGAACCTGCGCACGCAGATCGTGGGCTTCATGTGCATCTTCGGCGGCATCTGCGTGGTGTTCGCCTTCATCCATCCCGCCTTCGAGATCACCAAGAACCCGTGGATCGTCCCGCTGGCCTTCATCATGGTGGCCCTGAGCGTGCTGGTGATCAGCCTGGTGACCATGAAGTTCGAGAACCAGCTCAAGCAGTTGCAGATGAAGATGTCGGGGGTGCACCGCGCCGACATCGGGCGCATGGGAGTGGCGTCGGCCGCCTTCTCGCTGGGGATCAGCAACATGCGCAAGCGCAAGGCGCGCACGGTCTTCACCTGCTTCACGCTGATTCTGCTCACGTTCACGGTGCTCTCCTTCACCTCCGTCAAGACCGGCACGAAGTACAACCAGCGGTACGCCAAGGGCAAGCCCTCCTATCAGGGCCTGCTGGTGCGCAACGCGATGTGGGAGCCGCTGGAGGAATCCGCCTATCGCGTGCTGGACGACGAGTTCGGCCGGACGCGGGCGGTAGCCCCGCGGGCCTGGTTCTTCACCTCCAAGACCGAGGAGCAGTCCTTCATGCAGGTCTCCTCCTCCGCGGGCGGCGACACCTACGACGCCCGCGCGGTCACGGGGCTGACGTCGGACGAGCCGAAGGTGACGCATCTCGACAAAGCGCTGGTGGCGGGGCGCTGGTTCAAACCGGATGACGTGCACGCGGCGATTATTCCGGCGCGGATGGCGGAGGCGTTCCACATCACCGCGGACGACGTCGGCAAGGTCAACATCTTCCTGGGCGGCGTGCCGTACCAGTTGATCGGCATCCTCAATGCCAGTCGGGCCAAGGCCCGCATTGACCTCGACCAGGAGCCGCTGACCCCGGTGGACTGGATTCAGATGCAGCGCATGGCCCGCCAGGGCGGCGGCCAGCAGCAGCAACAGCAGGGCCAGAAGTCCGGCTTCCAGGAGTACCTCCACCTCTCCCCGGATCAGGTGGTGTTCATCCCGTTCAACACCGCCCTCAACCTGGGAGCGGAAGTCGAGTCGGTGGCGGTGAGCTTCATCACCAAGCAGGAAGTCGAGACCACTCTAAAGGCGCTCATGCCTCGCCTCGGCTTCAACCTCTACGCGGGGACCGGCGACGTGATCATGAAGTGGAGCGCCATCGGCCGCACCTCCATCAGCGGGATGGGCGACCTAGTCATCCCCATCCTGATCGCGGCGCTGATCGTCTTGAACACCATGCTCGGCGCGGTCTATGAGCGGGTGAAAGAGATTCACATCTTCAGCGCCATCGGCCTCGCCCCCAGCCACATCGCCACGCTGTTCATGGCGGAGTCGTTCGTCTACGCCATCCTGGGGGCGATCTTCGGCTACCTGATCGGGCAGGGGATGGCCAAGGTCATCACCGTGT
>CAZUGW010000153.1:0-7860 GCA_964620055.1 uncultured bacterium | reverse complement strand
GTCGGTGCAGGTTGAGGGCGATGGCATGCAGCCAGGTGCGGAAAGAGGAGCGTCCCTGGAACGCGTTCAGCGAGCGGATCGCCTGCACCCAGGCCGCCTGCGACAGATCCTCCGCGTCCTGGGCCTGCCCAAGCAGATGGTAGGCGAAGGAGCACAAGGCGCGCTGGTGCCGGTCGTACAACACCGCAAACGCGGCGTCGCTGCCACCCAGGTACTCACGAATCAGTCGCCGATCATCCTTCATGCGCCAAACCCTTCGCGTGCGCTATGCCATATAGTGAGTGCCAAGAGCGACGCGAGTCCATCGCATAGTCTGTGCGTGGCAAAGTCGCTGGACAGAAGTACAAGAACTTAGTACGGCCATGCAATGACGCTCCGCGCGTCGAGTGGTATTCTGCAGTTGGGACGGGAACGGGCGAGATCCCATCCTGAGGGGGGCACTGATTTACGGAGGGGGGATCCGCCTGTGGCGGGTCCCCCCTTTAAGTTTGGCCGGGGAGTCAGATAGCCGCGTCGCCGGTCTCGCCGGTGCGGATGCGGATGACTTCCTCGAGGGCCGAGACGATGATCTTGCCATCGCCGATCTTGTCGGTGCGGGCGGAGGAGATGAGGGCCTCGAGGATGCGGGGGGCCGCGCTATCGGCGGCGATGATCTCCAGCTTGGTCTTGGGCACGAAGTCCACCTCGTGTTCCGACCCGCGGTAGACTTCCTTGTGCCCGCGCTGGCGGCCGAATCCCTTCACCTCCCAAACGGTGAGGCCCTGGACTCCGATCTGATGGAGCGCGGCTTTGACGTCCTCCAGGCGCGACTGACGGATGATGGCTTCGATCTTCTTCATGGCGTTGACCTCCGTTACCAGGCGTAGCCGGCTTCGCTGTGCTGGGTGAGATCGAGCCCGATCTCCTCGTGCTCCTCGCTCACCCGCAGGCCGCACACCAGGTCAATGACTTTCAGGATGACGTAGCTGGCGGTAAAAGAATAGGCGATGGTAGCGCCGATGGCGATGAGTTGCAGCATCACCAGGCGGGGATTGCCATAGACGAGGCCGTTGGCGCCGGCCGCGTTGATGGCGAGGGAGGCGAAGAGGCCTGTCCCGATGGCGCCGATGGTGCCGCCGACGCCGTGCACGCCGACCACGTCGAGGGCGTCGTCATAGCCAAAGGGCCGTTTGAGCTGCACCGCGAGATAGCAGGCGGCTCCGGCGGCCAGGCCGATGACCAGGGCGGCCATCGGACCCACGTAGCCGGAGGCGGGGGTGATGGCGACCAGCCCGGTGACACAGCCCGAGGCGGCGCCAAGGGTGGTGGGCCGACCGCGGTGCCAGGTCTCCACCAGCACCCAGGAGAGGGTGGCGGCGGCGGCGGCGAGGTGGGTCACCACGAAGGCGGAGGCGGCGAGGCCGGCGGAGGTGAGGGCGCTGCCGGCGTTGAACCCGAACCAGCCGAACCAGAGCAGCGCCGCCCCGAGGATGGTCATGGGGACGTTGTGGGGGGACATGGAGTCGTTACCGGTGCGCCGATGACCCACCACCAGGGCGGCGGCGAGGGCGGCCGCGCCGCTGCTGATATGCACCACCGTGCCGCCCGCGAAATCCAGCGCCCCCAGATTGCGAATCCAGCCGCCGACCCCCCACACCCAGTGACAGATGGGGCTGTAGACCAGGAGGGACCAGGCGATGATGAAGACCACGAAGGCCCGGAACTTCATCCGCTCGGCAAAGGCCCCGGTGATCAAGGCCGGGGTGATCACTGCGAACATGAGTTGGAAAACCATAAACGCAAGATGAGGCACGGTGCCGGCGTAGTCGGCGTTGGGGGCCTGCCCGACGCCCCTCAGCCCCAACCAGGCAAAGCCTCCCACGAACGGCCCGCCCGGGGCGAAGGCGAGCGTGTAACCCACCATCGCCCACACTACGGACACCAGGCCGAGCACGAAGAAGCTGTGCATGATGGTGCCGAGGACGTTCTTCTGACGCACCATGCCGCCGTAAAAGAGACCGAGCGACGGGGTCATGAGCATCACAAGTGCGGCGCTAATGAGTAGAAAAGCGGTGTCACCGGTGTTGAGGTGCGCCATCTCGGCCCCTTGGGAGCGCCTGCTTCGCGCGCTCCGCCCGGGCGAGGCCCCGGACGGTCAGGCCTCGGGCGGGCGTCTGGAGAGCATAATGGCAGGGGTGCATTTCCGACGGATTTCGTAGGAGTGAAATGCCGGTAACAGGCGAAGGACGGCCTGTGACCACGACCGGCTTTCACAGATTCGTATCGCAAAGGCGAGACGAATCTACAAGACTCCAGGACGGACCTTCAATGACAGTCTCGCGAGGCGGCCCTATAATCGTAACGGCGGAATGTACCACGGTCGACAGAGATCGTCCGAGGGGAGTGGCAGAGAGGGTTCGTTACGCTATTCCGGTGTGCAAGGAGGTGAGGAGAACCGAGCTGAGCAGGTCGCGCAGTTGCCGCGCGTGAGGGCGGGCAGCATGCTGTACCAGCTTTCCGGAGGGCGCGTCGCGCCCAGGGCGGATTAACCACCCAAGGGGGAGGACAATGAGGGTTTCTCGGAGTCTTACACTGGTCGTACTGCTGTTGGCGTTCGCAAGCAGCGCCGCCTTCGCCGCCACTTACTACGTAGCGCCGAACGGCCTCGACACCAATCCTGGCACTATTACCCAGCCGTGGCTCACGATCGAGAAGGCGAACTACGCGGTAGTGGCCGGCGACACTGTCAACGTGCGCGCCGGCACCTACGCAGGTTCGTCGAATGTGCTCCGACTTCGCGCCGATGGCACGGCTAGTGCTCCGATCACCTACAACTCCTATGACGGCAACCTGGCGGCGAAGATACAGTATGGCATGAACGTCATGGGCCACAGCTACGGCAACATCAACGGGTTTGAGTCCACGTGCCCCTCTGGCGGCATGGGAATCCACATCCAGCCCGGCGACTCCAAGACGCTGCTGCCGCGCTCGACCCACATCAACGTCTCGAACTGCTGGTTCCACGATCCGGTTCGCTATGACACGGTGAAGCTGAATCAGTCGGACTACCTGACGTTCACGGACTGCGAGTTGAGCGGTCCCTCCGGCGATGAGGAGATGGACGCGGTGTGGGTTAACTACGTGACCTTCACCCGCACCTTCATCCACGACTACGACACCATCGGCGTCACCTTCAAGGGCGGCTCCCACTATCCGATCTTCGAGCAAGGGGTGATCGTTCACGCCATCAACTCCGGAGTGAAGGCCACCCGGTTCGGTGGCGCCACGGACAGCAAGTACCGCGACCCAAGCTCGACCTACGCGTCGCAGTACGCGGTGTATCGCAATAACATCATCCGCGACTGCCGCTCCCCGGCCGCGGGAGACTACGAGTGTTGGTACGCGTACTTCTATAACAACACCGTGGTCGAGGCCGGCCAGAGCACCTCCCTGGGAATCATCGCCCATCACGCTGATCCGAAGTACAGCGGTGACGGCGGCTCGGCCCACGTGTACTGGTTCAACAACCTGTTCCTCGATCTGAACGGGGACATGATCCAGGTATACAACAACCAGAGCAGCCTGCGCGCCGACGACTGGGTGGACAACTACAACAGCTACTACAATAATGGCAATCCGATCCCGTCCGGGACCTGGGCCGGGCACAATCCGAACTTGGAGCCAAACTCCACCTTCGGCAACCCGAACCTGGCGAACCAGAACGGCACCGCCACCACTTATGCCGGGTGGAAGAACTGCTTCCGCATCACCGCCGCGAGCACGACGCTGATTGATCGCGGTTCCAGCACGGCGGGCAACACCCCGCAGCCAGCGGTTCTGAACGACATTGACGGCGTGGCTCGTCCGCGAGGCGCGGGCTACGACATCGGCGCGTTCGAGTACTGAGATCGTGACGCGGCTGATCTAGATCAACGCTCACTACGTTGAGTCTCTGCTCAGGACCCGCCCCCGCTGGGGGCGGGTCCTTCTCGTACTGGCATCCTGGGCGCCGGGATAGGGGGCTTCTCGGTGTGTCCGGGGCGGGCGAGACGAATCTACAAGACTCTAGGACGGACCTTCAATGACAGTCTCGCGACGCGGCCCTATAATCCTACCGGCGGAATGTGTCACGGTCAGCCGAGATCGTCCGGAGGGAGTGGCAAAGAGGGTCCATTGCGCCATTCCGGTGTGCAAGGAGGTGAGGAAACCGGGCGGAGCAGGTCGCGCGGTTGCCGCGCGTGAGGGCGGGCAGCACGCTGTGCCAGATTTCCGGAGGGCGCGTCGCGCCCAGGGCGGACCACCACCCAAGGGGGAGGATAATGAGAGTTTCGCGTTGCGTAGTCTTCGCCGTACTGCTGGTCGCGTTTGCCTGTACCGCCGCGTGCGCCACCGAGTATTTCGTGGCCACCAACGGCAACGACAGTAGCCCTGGCACTATCATCCAGCCCTTCCTGACCATCAACAAGGGCACTACCGTGGCCGTGGCCGGCGACACCGTGAGCGTGCGCACCGGCACGTACGCGGAGAGAATTCACTTCTACAGCGACGGCGCGGCGGGGGCGGAGATCACGGTGCGCGCCTACGACGGCGACCTCACGGTGCAGGTCACCGACGGCGCCTATGTGCACGCCCAGAAATACATCAAGATCGTGGGCCTCGAGCTGAGCGGCAGCGTCAACACGCTCCACGTAGACCCCGGCGCCGACTATCAGACGCAACGGTCGCAGTACGTGACCATCCAGCGCTGCCTCATCCACCCGCCGACCGGCGGCGATGTGGCGAAGGCAAACCAGTCCGATTACGTGATCTTCGAGGACTGTGAGATTTACGGCCCGCCAGGCGATGAGCTGGTGGACTGGGTGTGGGTGACCTACAGCACCGTGCGGCGGAGCTACCTGCACGACTACACCGGCTATTGCTTCACCGCGAAGGGTGGGTCCATGTACTCCACCCTGGACTCGTGCGTGCTCTCTCACGCTTACGACGGCACTTCCCGGATGACGCGGTTCGGCGGCTCCACCAACAGCTCCTATCAGAACCCCGCCTCCACTTACGGGACCGAGTACTCCGTGTACAAGAACAACATCATGCGCGACACCGCGGGCTTCGCTTGCGGCACCTATGAATGCTGGTACGCCTACTTCTACAACAACACCATTTACAACTGCGGCGCCTTCGACCAGACCATCTTCAACCATCACGCCGACAACCCGAAGAGCGGCGACGGCGGCTCGCGCCACCTCTTCTACTACAACAACATCGTCTTCGATTCGGCCGGCGATATGCCGATCGTGTACAAGGATCAGAGCGGCAAGCCCTACGAGGACTGGCAGCACGACTACAACAACTATTGGAACAACGGCAATCCCATCCCCAGCGGCGGGCTGTTCAACCCGAACCTGGAGGCCAACTCCACGTTCGGCAACCCGAACCTGGCGAATCCCGGCGGCACGGCCACGACCTACGCCGGCTGGCTGAACTGCTACCGCATCACCGCGGCCAGCACGCTGCTGATTGACCGGGGCAACAACGCCGCGGGTAACGATCCGCAGCCGGCGGTCCACTACGATATCGAGGGGACCGCCCGGCCGCAGGGCGCGGGTTGGGACATCGGCGCCTTCGAGTACAGCACCGGCCCGATCCCGCCGATCGCCAACTTCACCGGAAACCCGACGAGTGGAACGGCGCCACTGACGGTAGCGTTCACCGACGCCTCCGTGGGCAGCCCGACCTCTTGGGCGTGGACCTTCGGCGACGGTGGAACCGCGACGGCCCAGAACCCGAGCCACGTCTATAACAGCGCGGGCAGCTACACCGTGAGCTTGACCGCAACCAACGCGCAGGGCTCGGATGGCGAGACCAAGACCAACTACATCACCGCAGTGCAGGCGCAGGACTACACCTGCGCGTCGCTGACGGTGAATACCGGGACCCTGAAGTCCGGGGATCACACCAGCGTTCACACCTCGGACAACGGCTATCTGGTGATCGGCTCGGCGAAGGTCTCCAACAAGCAGACCGCGCAGGTGAGCTACACCATGAACACCGGGCTCGGCAGTTTGTCCCTCCTCACCGTCACCGTCGAGGGCAAGGTGAGCGCGGCGACGCAGCCGCTGACGGTGTACGCCTACAACTACACGACGGCGACTTGGACCTCCATCGCCACCGGCACGCTGACCACCACGGATACCACGGTCACCCCGAGCGTGTCCAACCCGTCGCAGTATATCTCCGGCGGGACGGTGCAGGTGCGCGTGAAGGCCGGCGGCAGCGCCTCGACCGCCTTCGACCATTCGACCGACTTGGTCAAGATCACCGCGGCGCCGTAGCGCGCTCGCCGGTGTTTGCTGAGAGAGGACCCGCCCCAGGCGGGTCCTCTCTCTTTACTTGACTGGCGCGGGCAGGGAATCCAGCGGAGGGGAGAGAAAACCCACGCACCAAATCCACCCAGAGGTAGTGCTGATGTGGACCGCCCTCTTGGTCGCCGCCTCCGTCCTCGGGTTAGCCTCCGCGGCGCTTCCCGGCACTTACTACGTCGCTCCCTCCGGCGATGACGGCCACCCGGGAACCCACGTCCTCCCCTGGGCCACGCTGCAGCACGCGGTGGATCAGGCGGCGCCGGGCGATACGATCCTGGTGCAGGCCGGGACGTACGCGGGCTGTCAGATGCGCAGGTCCGGCGCACCTGACGCGCCCTGCACCCTGAAGGCCGCGCCGGGGGCGAAGGTGGTCGTCAACCGACTGGGGGAGCAGAACCACCGGCGGAGCATCATCGAGGTAGGGACGCATCGCGAGGTCACCTCCTACTGGGTGGTGGAGAGGCTGGAGGTGGTGAACTCGCCGATGTGGGGGATCAACCTGGGCCGCACGGACTACGTCACGGTCAGGAACTGCGTCGTGCACGACTGCCATCAGACCGGGATCTTCACCTCTTTCAGCTACCATACGGTGATCGAGAACAACGAGTCGTACCACAATCACGAGCACGGGATCTACCACAGCAATAG
Source organism: uncultured bacterium (assembly GCA_964620055.1). Classification (GTDB taxonomy): domain Bacteria; phylum Armatimonadota; class Hebobacteria; order Hebobacterales; family Hebobacteraceae; genus CAZUGW01. The sequence continues at coordinate 874 of CAZUGW010000153.1, read as the reverse complement.
CGGCGACTATCCCATCATCCGCGGCAACCGCAGCCACCACAACGACGGCTGCGGGATCCACATGAACGGCGACATCAACATGGGGGGCGACGGGATCATCTCCCATGCGAGAGTGGAGAACAACGTGATCTGGGAGAACGGCAAGCCGCGCGGCGGCTCGGCCATCAACTGCGACGGCGTCTCGGACAGCATCATTCGCAACAACCTGTGCTATGAGAACCACGCCAGCGGGATCTCGCTCTACGCCATTGACGGCGCGGAGGCGTCCAGCCGGAACGTGGTGTGCAATAACACAGTCGTGATGGCCTCGGACGGCCGCTGGGCGCTGAACATCGCCTGGTGGCAGCGCCGCCCCGCGCCTGTGGGGAATCGCGTCTTCAACAACATCCTCCTCAGCCGCAACCCGAGCACGGGCGCCATTGTGCTCTGGGGCAAAGAGGGCCTGGCGGAGAGCGACCACAACGTCGTCGTGGACCGACTCGCGATGGACGCGGTGATCCCGAAAGAGGCAGCCATGCCGAAGGGGGAGGACGACCATTCCCAGGAGGGCGGGCGCAACGCGCTGTCACTGCGCGAGTGGCGGAAGCAGGGGTATGACGCGCATTCCCGCACCGCCGCTCTCGACAGCCTCTTCGTGGACCCGGCCCACGGGGACTACCACTTGCGGCCCAAGTCACCCGCCATCGGCGCGGGCGAGGCGCGGCCGGAGGTGACGACCGATCTGGAGGGCAAGGCGCGAGCGGGGAGGAGGGGCTGGGAGGCGGGGTGCTATGCGGCGCGAGAGAAGCGGGGCGGCCTGTAAAGGACCGGCGCGCAACGGTGTTATAGCAGAGCGATTATGTCCTGTTAAGTGCAAAGGGAAAATGTCACATTA
>CAZUGW010000152.1:0-7874 GCA_964620055.1 uncultured bacterium | reverse complement strand
GAGCGTGCGCAACACCATGGAGGTGATGCGGCTGGCGCGCAAGGGCACGCAGTTCCCATAGTATCGGAGGCTGAGATGCAGACTTCTCTCGTCTTCACCGTGGCGCAGAGCAAACGGCTCATCGCGAAGGCGGTGGCGCAGATGCCGGAGGTCACGCGCGCCCTCTCCGAGGGGACTGTGGCCATCGCCTACGGCACCACGAACGCGTACATTGTCGAGGAGATCCTCGGCCAGCCGATCCCCAAGGGCGAGTTCGTCTCCGGGCGTACACTGCCGCCCGGGATGCCGGGTCACTGGCTGGGCAGCGGCAAGCACCCCGAGGTGGTGCTGAAGCAAGGCAGACGCGTGGAGGGCGTCCGCGCGGTCGAGGCCCTGGCGGACATGGGGCCGGGCGATGTGTTCATCAAGGGCGCCAACGCCCTGGACTATGAGCGCAAGGTGGCCGGCCTCCTCATCGGCCACCCCACGGCCGGCACCATCGGCGGGGCCTACGGCACGTGCGTCTCGCGCAAGATCCACCTCCTCATCCCGGTGGGGCTAGAGAAGCTGGTGTACGGCGACCTCGCCGCGCTCTCCGTCGCCAGCCGCCGGCCCGACAGCCACCCGACGGCCCCCGCGGTCTCACTCTTCCCGTTCACCGGGACCATCGTCACCGAGATCGAGGCCCTGCAGTCGCTGTTCGGCGTGCAGGCCCAACTCTACTCCGCCGGCGGCGTCGCCGGCGCGGAGGGGGCGGTGTGGCTGCTGGTGGAGGGGGAGCAGGGACAATTGGATCGGGTGCTGGCGATGCACGAGGAGTTGCGCGCGGAGCCGAACCTCACCGCGGAGCGGAGAGGCGGATAACGCCAACCCCACCCGCGTTCGGGTCAACGGCCTGCGCCGACCGCGCGCCGTAGGCCAAGTAAGCCTCTCTTCTGCTGCTTCCGTTCCTCTCCGGTCCTGCCTTGATGAGATCCGCGCCCTTCCCATCTATACTCTTCTTCCCTCCTGTGCTATACTCTGCCGACAGGACGGGCGGTTGGTGGGGTGAGCGTGCAACAAGACCGCCTGCTACCCGAAGTGTCCAACAGAGCGTCCGTCGTAGATATGGTAAGAAGATAACTGGCAGGCCGGGCCGGGAGTTTCTCCCGGGCCGGGAGGGCGTAATTGGAAAGGAGGTGAGGCCCGAACCACGGGTGATGAGCAGTACCAGTCTGCCGCAGGCAGACCTATAGACTGGCCGAACGCAAAAGGAAGGAAACAGATGAGCAAGAGATTGTGGGTGCTTCCTGTCCTCGCGGCGCTGTTGGTCGCGGGCAGTGGTGTCGGTTATGCCATCCCGTCGCTGGGTGGTCCGACCGGCATCGTCACCGTGCCGAACGCTCTGGTGGCGCCGATGGGCCAGTTGCAGGTGGCCGTGAGCTATCAGAGCTTGACGAACGAGTTGGTCTCCGGTCTCGAAACGTACACGCCGCTAGACACTGATTCCAACCTCTGGTCGTTGCAAGCTCTCGCTGGTGTCGCGGAAGGGGCGGAACTTTGGGCAGCCTATTCCGCGGACAACAGCGAATTCGACGTCTCGACTTGGGGCATCGGCGGCAAGTACAAGTTCCCGACGGACACCACCTACGGCCTTGACGTCGCCATCGGCGCCGGCTATCGCAGCGGCAGCGGCGACGCCAACCTGATCATCAACATCGGCAGCTACGGCATCCCGGACTTCGAGCCGGCCGACATTGACATTGACGCCACCGTCACCGACGTGTACGGCGTGGTGACCAAGGACTTCTCCGCCATGGCCGGTTCCGAGTGGTGCCCGGGCGCCAAGCTCCTCGGCTCCCTTGGTCTCGTCTACAAGAAGTTCAACGTGGACGTTGACGCCACCGTGTTGGGCCTCACGGCCTCCGAGAGCTTCGATGAGAGCTTGTTCCGTCCGTTCGTCGCGGTCCAGTGGGTCAGCCCCGAGAAGGTCTATCTCGGCCTGGAGTACCGCTGGGAGGACGACGACCTCGACGTGGATCCCGTCTTCTCCGCCGTGCTGGGCGGTGAGTTCGCCGGCGGCTGGACCGGAGAAGTCGGCACCACCAACGCCGACCAATTCGGCCTCGGTACGGGTGACCAGAACTGGTTCGCCCGCGTAGGCTACAACTTCGCGGCGGGCGCCGGCTGGTAAGCAGCCGACGACCCCGACTGACCTGACGAACCCAGGGGGACGGCGTCAGCCGTCCCCCTGACCGATTAGGCCTCTGTGGGAATGTCCATGGGCGCGGTGACGGTTTCCGATCTCCAGGGCTGGCAATTGCTCTCCTATCTCCCGGCGAGCGATGTGGCGCGTCTCGCTAACATCGCCACGCAGCACGTCTTCCGCGCCGGGGAGACGATCTTCGAGGAGGGCGAGCCCGCCGACGCCTTCTGGGTGGTGCTGCGCGGGCAGGTCAAGATCTTCAAGGTGAGCCCGGACGGCCGCGAGCAGATTCTCCGCCTCGTCCACCCCGGCGAATCCTTCGGTGAGGCCGCCGCGCTCTCGGAGGGGCCGTACCCCGCGAGCTGCCAGGCCATCACCCGCGCCGTGGTAATCCGTTTCCCCGGGGACAGGTTCCAGGAGATGCTGGAGGCCAACCCGCGGCTGGCGGTCAACATGATCGTCGCCCTCTCCCATCTCCTTCGCAGCTTCGCCGCGTTGGTGGACGCGCTGGCCTTGCGCGAGGTCTCGGCCCGCGTCGCCAAGTATCTGCTCGACCTGTCGGTGCGCTCCGAGGGCGAGTGGGTCACCCTCGACGTCAACAAGCGCGCTCTCGCGGCCCGCCTCGGCACAGTGAGCGAGACCCTCTCCCGCACCCTGCGCAAGTTCCGCGAGGAGGGGATGATCGAGGTCGCGGGCCCGCGCATCCGCCTGCTCGACCGCAACCGTCTTGGACGCGCCGCGGCCGGCGTGAGGGGATAGCGGTCGCGCCTTCCGGCAGGAACGTCCCGAAGTCGCGCCTAATCCTCTTGTGTACTGGGGCTCGGGTTAGTTCGATTCCGCCGTCCTCCCTCCGATGCCGCCCAACCGCGATGAGTGAAGCTTCCAGGTGTTTCTTCTGTAGCGCATTTGTGCAGAAGGACGACCGGTTCTGCTGGTCGTGCGGCCGCGATCTCGCGCCTCCCGAGGAGACGAAGGCGGCGCCTGTTCCACCCTTCGACGAGGACCTCTCGCGCGAGGACTGGCTGCTGCTCCGCCGCGCCTATCTCGCCCACAGTCGCGGCCACTCGGAGGAGGCGGAGCGGCTGGTGCGCGTCGTCCTGCGCAGCCAGCCCGAGCACGTCCCCTCCCTCACGCTGCTGGCCGAGCTCCGACGCGCCCGCGGCGACCTGGTGGAGGCCGTGGCGGCCGCACAGGATGCCACCGACGCCGCCCGCGAGAGCGGCGTTGCGCCCCCCGGCGCGGTGAAGCGCGCCCGCGAGGAGCGCGCCGAGATCGAGGAGAATGTGATCCGCGACGTGATCGGCTACGACCGGAGCGCCGCGATCAATCCCATCGGCGCCTTCACCGCCCAGGGGCGAGTGTGGTATCGAGCCGGCGGTTTCTACTGCGTCCTGGCGGGCCTCGGGGTGGCGGCGCTGTTCGTCGCGCTGATGGCGGCCCTGCGCGGGTACGCACACGGCTACCTGTATGTGGGCGGCAGCCTCTTGGCGGCAGGATGGACCTACCACGAGGCGGAATCCTCCAGACGCGTCGGCCTGCTCTGGGGTCCCCTGGTCCTCTTCCTGGGACCGTTCGGGCTGGCGATCTATCTGCTGTCGAGATACTGAGGTAGGGAATCGGGAATAGGGAATAGGGAATCGCCCAGAGTGCCGTTCCGATCCCCTATCCCCGATTCCCCAGCCCACCTGTCGTAATATAAGGGGCGACGGACCATGAACACCATCGGCGTTTTCACCAGCGGCGGCGATTCTCCCGGGATGAACGCGTGCTTGCGCGCGGTGGTCCGCACGGCGATCTACCGCAAGTGCCGTGTGGTCGGCATCGCCCGCGGCTATGCGGGGATGATCGCGGGCGAGTTCCACGAGATGGGCCCGACCTCGGTGTCCAACATCATCCAACTCGGCGGCACCATCATCAAGACCGCGCGGAGCGAGGAGTTCATGCACCCCGAGGGCCGCGCCATGGCCGCGGAGCAGCTTCGGAAGGCCGGCCTCGAGGGATTGGTGGCAATCGGGGGAGACGGCACCTTCCACGGGGCGCATTGCTTCTGGCAGGAGCACGGGATCCCCATGATCGGCGCGCCCGGCACCATTGACAACGACTTGTGGGGCACGGACTGCACCATCGGCTACGATACCGCGGTGAACACCGCGCTGGAGGCGATTGACCGCCTCCGCGATACCGCCACCGCCCACGACCGCATTTTCTTCATCGAGGTGATGGGCCGCCACGCCGGCTTCATCGCCCTCTCCGCCGGGCTGGCGGGCGGGGCCGAGCTCATCCTCGTGCCCGAGGACGGGGTGAATGCGGAGGAAATACACAAGACCCTCTCCGCAGGCATTGCCCGCGGCAAGCGCAGCAGTATCATTGTAGTGGCGGAAGGCGACGAAGAGGGCGGCGCGTTGGCGATTGCCCGCAAGGTGCAGGAGTTGGGCCGGTTCGAGACCCGCGTCAGCATTCTGGGACATATCCAGCGGGGCGGGTCACCGACGGCCTTTGACCGGGTGCTCGCCAGTCAACTCGGGGCGGCCGCGGTGGACGCCTTGCTGGCGGGCGAGACGGATAAGATGGCCGGGCGTGTCAACGACCGGGTCGTGCTCACGCCGCTCCAGGAGACGTGGGAGAAGAAGAAGCCGCTGGATCAGAGCCTGTACGATCTCGCTTACATCTTGGCGACATAACCGGGGGAAAGCCGATGCTGACTAGTGCCAAAGAACTCGTCACCGCCGCCCGCGCCGGCGGCTACGCCGTGGGCGCCTTCAACGCCATCAACATGGAGAGCGCGCAGGCCATCTTCGGCGCGGCCGAGGAGACTTGCTCTCCATTCATTCTCCAGATCACCCAGACCACCCTGGATTACACGAACCCGAAGGAATTGGTGGCGCTGGTGTTGGCCCTGGGCCAGCGCGCCACGGTCCCCTTCGCCCTCCATCTCGATCACGGTCGCACCTTCGAGGTGTGCATGATGTTCCTGCGGCTTGGGGTCACGTCGCTGATGATTGACGGCTCCCTCCAGCCCGATGGGAAGAGCCCGCGCACTTACGAGGAGAACGTGGAGATCACGCGCCGCGTCGCCGGCCCCGCGCACGCCATGGGCGTGACCGTGGAGGGAGAGATCGGCCGCCTCGGCCAAGTCACCGGGGAAGCGGAAGGCGGAGAGCACCTCACCGACCCTGCGGAGGCCGAGCAGTTCGTGCGCGAGACCGACGTGGACATGCTGGCGGTGGCCGTCGGCACCACCCATGGGCTGTTCAAGGGCACCCCGTACATCGCCCACGCCCGCCTGGCGGAAATCGCGGCGCGCGTCCCCGTGCCCCTGGTCATGCACGGCGGCACCGGGGTTCCCGACGAGGCGGTGCGCCAGGGCATCGCGCTCGGCATCGCCAAGGTCAACATTGACACCCAGATTCGCGTCGCCTTCTACGACGCGATGATCGAGAGGGTCCACGCGGTGGACGCGGAGTTCGCCGCGGTGGATCGCGAGGGTGGGGTGCGCAAGTACGACGTGCGCAAGCTCCTCGGCCCCGCCCGCGAGGCGATGCAGCGCGCGGTGATGGACCGAATGGAAATGTTCGGCTCCGCGGGGAAAGCATGACCCGCCGCGCCACGCTGGCCGTCATCGGCGCGCCAACCGACCCCACCGCCGCGCTGGTGGCCGACCTGCAGCGCCTGGGCTATCGGCCGGAGCTGATCGCCTGGCCCACCCCCGAGGTCCGGTGGACCTCCCCCGCGCCGCTCGCCACGCTCCTCGACCTACGCGCCGTCGCCCTCGACGCCGGCCGCGCCTGCCAGGCCGTGCGGGAGCATCGCGCCCTCAAGGGCGCGCCCCTCCTCGCCGTCGTCCCCGAGTACGAGGCCTCCCGCCTCGATCTCTCCCTCGGCTTCGATGACCTGATCCTCGCGCCCTACCGCCCCACCGAGCTTGCCGCGCGCCTGCGCCTCCTCGCCTGGCGCACCGAGTCCGAGCCCGCCCCGGGCGTTCTCCGCCTGGGCCGCCTCACCCTCGACGAGGCGACGTATGAGGTGCGGATTGAAGGCCTGGCGGTGGACCTCACGCTCAAGGAGTACCAACTCCTCCTCTTCCTTCTGCGCAACCCGAACCGCGTCTTCACCCGCGAGGACCTGCTCGACCGAGTGTGGGGACACGACTACTTCGGCGGCACCCGCACGGTGGACGTCCACATCCGCCGCCTCCGCGCCAAGACCGAGGAGGCGGGGGAGTTCATCGAAACGGTGCGCGGAGTCGGGTATCGGCTCGTGGGCCCGGAGAGAGAGGTCTAGTAGAGTCCTGACCCGGTAGAAGCAAGGGAAAGCGCCTGAATCGCGGTCGGGGAGACGCGCCGGGCCACAGACGAAGATCAGTCTCCCGGCCCAGAACGCTTCACTCGGGCGTGGCGGCCGGTGCGCCGCGCTGCTGGAAGCTCTCAAACTCGTCCGTAAGCAAGCGGGAGACCGGGCGGGTGACGCGCCGGTCGCGCGTGACCAGGCCGGTCTGCTTCACGCCGTCTGGTCCGAGGTAGTCGGCGAAGCTCCACCAGACGCAGCCGGCGATGGCGGGGCGGGCGGAGAAGACGCGCATCAGGTCACCCGCCGCCGCGACCTGCCGGTCCCAGGCGGACTCGTCGCTTCCCGCCAGCGCGCCGAACTCGGTGATGAGGATCGGCTTCGTGGGCTGGGCCTTGCGGCGGCGGTCGAGCACCGCGACGGCCTCGGCGAGCGCGTCCTGATTCGCCCCGACCGCGGGATCGAGCGCATAGCCCACCACGTCGCCCTCGGTCTGCGTAGGGCTGCGGTCGTCGAGAGCGCATGTCTCGCCGATCAGCCGCGTCCCGTCGAGGAAGCGGCCAAGATCGGCCAGGTCGCGCACGAAATCGCGGTGGATCGCCCCCGCGGCGAGCAGATGCCCTGTTCCCCAGAAGCAGATGGAGGGTCGGTTGTAGTCCTGGTAGAGCATCTCCAGAAACGTCTGCCGCGCGATGTGGCGGCGCTCCCACTGCTCCTGCATCGCCCCCGCGTCGAGCCACGCGGCCGGGATCTCCTCCCAGCACACCAGCCCCAGCCGGTCCGCCAGCAGGGCCGTGACCGGGTGGTTCACCCCGTGCCCGAGGCGCAGGAAATTCGCGCCCATCCACTTCGCGCTCCGCAGGTCGAGCAGCACGCCCAGCGCGCCGCGATAGGACACCGCCCGGCCGGACTGCGGGTCGTCCTCCATCCGCCCGACCCCGGCGAGGTAGATCGGCTCGGCGTTGAGCAGCAGGCGCGGCTGCTTGTTGTCCACGGTGAACGTGCGCGCGCCGAATTGCGTCTGCACGCGGTCCACCAGCCGGTTCTTCTCATCCCGTAAAGCCGCCTCCAGCACGTAGAGATAAGGGTGCGTGGGACTCCAGGCGGAGAGCGGCGCGACCGTGAACTCCTGGCTCCAGGCCACCACCGCGTGGTCCGCGAGGGTCAGGTCCGATGCCGCCTCGCCGTCCACCACCTCCACCGGCTGGCTGAGCATGGCGATGGCGTCGGCGCTGAGCTGGCTTACGTTGGCCTCCCCCACGCGCGCCGGATAAACGGTGAGCTGCAGCCGCCCGGAGAACGGCTTGGCCGAGGCGTTGCGGAGCACCACCACCGCGCGGATCTTCGTGCCCTCGTCGGCCGGCACGGTGCGCACGTCGGCGCGAACCACCGAGGCCGCGGGCACGGCCTCGAGGTAGATATCGCG
>CAZUGW010000151.1:4790-7905 GCA_964620055.1 uncultured bacterium | reverse complement strand
GGAGGCGAAGCAGGCCGCGCTGGAGGTGCTGCTTCACAACGCGCACGGCCCGCATCGCCGGTTACCGCGTACGGCCGCGTGGGGGTACCCCGAGCCGTACACGCGGGACCTGATGATCGCCGCACTGGGGATTCTCACGACGGGGAATGAGAAGCTGATCCACGCGCTGCGGCGCACGTTCGAGGCCCTGGCCGAGAACCAGACCGAGCGCGGCCACATTCCCTCGCTGGCGCACGATCCGTGTGACGTTGGGGCAAGCGATACCACGCCGCTGTTCCTGCTCGCCCTGGCCTTCTACCGCCGGGTGGCGGGGGAGCACGATTTCCTGGAGGCAGCGGCTCCAATTACTCCACCTGGTGGAACGGTGGCTTGCGGACCATCACCTACTTTCACAATATGATCGGTATTCTCACCGAGATCATCGGCAGCCCCACGCCGATGAGCATACCGCTGGTGCCGGGAAAACAGTTGCCGACGAGCGATTGGCGGGACGAGCAGTGGGTGCCGGGGTTCGGCGTGTACGTGAACTCCGTGGTCTACGCCTATCTGCGGCTGTTCGGGTACGAGGAGCGGGCGGCGCGGCTGCGGCGGATGATGAGCCACTTCATCATTCGCGCGGAGGAGAAGGCGGGGCATGTCGCGGAGGGATTGGTGGTGCCGCATCGGCCGTATTACGCCCTGTGGTCGTACAAGATCTACAGCGGGGACCGGTTCGATCTGCTGGGGAACAGCCTTGCGATCTTGTCGGGCCTGGCCTCGCAGAAACGCGCGAAAGCGATGATCACCTGGGTGGAGAACGAGTGCGAGGCGATGCGAAAGCGGTACGAACTGGCGGTGGATTGCCCTCCGAACCTGTTCCCGTATATCCGCCCCACCGACTTCGACTGGCGGCCGCGGTACGAGCGGTACAACCGGCCGGGGGAGTATCACAACGGCGGGGTGTGGCCGTTCGTGTGCGGGTGCTACGTGGTAGCGGCGCTGGCGGCCGGGTTCCCGGCGCTGGCGGAACAGCGGCTGGCCTCGCTGACGGAGTTGGTGCGGCCGGCGCGGGACCATGAGGTGGCATTCGGGTTCAACGAATGGATCAAGGCCCAGGACGGGACGCCGCGGGGGCAGGACTGGCAGACGTGGTCGGCGGCGATGTACCTGTACGCGGCGGCGTGCGTGGAGCGGGGGGAGGTGTTGTTCTTCGACGAGCTCCTGGCGGCGCGGACGGAGATGAAGGTGGCGCTGCCCTGTCCGTGAGCGGGATGACGCGACCTTACTTCGTGGATCCGGGCCCGCCGGAGCCGCCCACGGTGCGGCCGGTGTCGGAGAGGATATGGTCCTGGTCGCGGGCGCGGGAGATGGCCTCGTCATAGCTGATGATCCCGCTTTCGTAGAGCTCCTTGAGCGAATCGTCCATCAGCCGCATCCCGAACTCACCGCCCATCTGAATGGCGCTGTAGAGCTGGTGGGTCTTGCGCTCCCGGATGAGGTTGCGCACGGCCTGACTGCCGATGAGCACTTCGGTGGCGAGGACGCGGCCGGGCTTGTCGAGGCGGGGGATGAGCTGCTGGGAGATCACCCCCTGGAGGGTGGCGGCGACCTGGGTGATGATCTGCGGCTGCTGCCCGGGAGGGAAGACGTCGAGGATGCGGTCCACCGTGCCCGCGCTGTCGGGGGTGTGCAGGGTGGCGAGCACCAGGTGGCCGGTCTCGGCGGCGGTGAGGGCGGTGCTGATGGTCTCGAGGTCGCGCATCTCTCCGACGCAGATGACGTCCGGGTCCATGCGGAGGATGTGAATGAGCGCGTCGCCGAAGGACTTGGCGTCGCTGCCGATCTCCTGCTGGACGACGATGCTCTTGCGGTGGAGATGGCGGTACTCGATCGGGTCCTCCACCATCACGATCTTGGCCTGGCGCTCGCGGTTGATCAGGTCCACCATGGCGGCCATGGTGGTGGTCTTTCCCATGCCGGTGGGTCCGGTGATGAGCACGAGGCCGGCGTGGCGGCTGGCGAGCTCGGTGGCGGGCTCGGGCAGGCCCAACTCCTCCAGCCCGCGGATCACGGGCGGGCAGACGCGAATCGCGCCCTCCACATTGCCGCCCGCGTTGTAGAGCGTGATGCGGAAGTGGCCGATGTCGGGGAAGAAGGCGGAGAGGCAGAGGCGCCACTTCTCCTCGAAGTCCTGAACCTGGGAGGGTTTGAGGATGGGATACATCAGGTCCCTTGCGGCAGTACGATCGAGCGGTTCGTGCTCGGTAGGGACGATGCGGCCGTTGATGCGCAGGAGCGGTGGCAGCCCGGTGACGAGGTGAATATCGGAGGCGTGAGAGTCCGTCGCCTCGCGCAGCAGGCCGATGATCGCGATGCTCATGGGGTCCCTTCCTCGCGCCTTTCAGAGGAGGCGCCGGTGCGTGAACGGACTATACAGCATCCAGCCCTTGCCGACAATCTGGTCCTTGCGGATCTCGGTGAGGCCTACCGTCGGAATGCCCTCGTGATCGAGTTCCAACGGCAGGTTCACGCCCCATACCAGATAACGCCCAGGCCTAACCGTGCCGGACCAGCCCCTGGCCAGGTACGGGGTGCGGGTGGATTGGGCCGCGGCGCGGTTCTGTCCCCCTGGGTTCTCGGGCTGGAAAGAAGAGGCATCCAGAGGTACGGGCGCCCCGTTCACCGTCAGCTTCCCGTCCGTGAAGACCACCTCCTCCCCCGGCACTCCGACAATGCGTTCAATCGCCGGGATGCTCTCAGCAAAGGCTTCCGCAGTGACCAGAACGATGTCTCCGCGCTGTGGTTCGGCTGTCCGATAGGCCTGCCTAGAGGATAGCACGCAATCCCCGGAGTGTAGCGTGAAGCTTGCGTCACCGGACACTCCCACCACGCGGATGGGCACGTGCACGGTCACCCGGTCCCAACCAAACGACAGTGCTTGGGTTGCCAGCAACCAGATCAGCCAGATCAGGGTGAGGCCAAGCAGGGCGAACCGGAGCCGAAACGGTTGCCGCGCGCCGTTCGGCTCAACCCGCGCGGCGTCAATCACGGAGGTCACTGAGAGAGACGCGAGCGAGAAGATCCCCAGCGTCCCCGGGAACGATCCCATGAAGGCCAGCCAGACGAGCAGCGAGGC
>CAZUGW010000151.1:0-4780 GCA_964620055.1 uncultured bacterium | reverse complement strand
GGCGCTCGCCCTGGAGGAGATGGGTCAGCCCGGGGACGAGCGCGGCGAGCAGAAGGCCGCTGCTGTGCAGCCCGGCGGCGACCTGGGCGCGGTTGGGCAGGTGGGACTCGAGGGCGGCGACTTCGGCGTTGAAGCGGTCGGTGCCACCGTGCACGACCTGGGCGGTCTCGCGCCAACGTCGGCGTCTCCGGTCGCGAGCGCGGGGCGGCTCGAACTGCTCCGCGATGTCGGGGACCAACTCGGCGGAGCAACTCGTGCAGAACAGCCGCTCGGGAGTGTTCTGTCGTCCGCAGTGGGAGCAACGCATAGGGCGAGTTAGGTTCTCCTATCGTATGGTCGCGCGGAAAGGAAAAAGTAAAAAGGCAAAAGGCAAAAAAGGACAGAGAGAGATCGCGGGGCGCGCGCGCTCATGGCGTTCCCTGTTGCCTCTCCTCGACCTGTGCGGTGTTCATCACACGAGGGCGGCGGAGCGCTAGCGCCGCGTGCGGGTGCGCTCGCTGTCCACGATCCCGGTCTTGCGCTCGGGCTCGTAGAACTCGGAGGTGGTGCGCTTCTGCTTCACCCTCCCTACCCGCTCCTCGAACAACTGAACGTACTCCAGGCAGGCCTTGCCCTTGGCGCCCTTCACCTCCACCTTCACCTCCCCGGAGGGGGTGACGATCACCTCGAGTTCGTGTCGCTCCTGGGTCATCGCCGTCTGTCCTTTCTGCCGCGAATCCGGTAGAGCAAGCGCCCAAACAGCCCCATCTGCTCCAGCTTTGCCAGCCGCTCCTTGGCGTACTTGCAGCGTGGGTTCGCCTCCAGGGCGCGATGGTAGGCGAGCAGAGCGGCGCCACTCTCGCCCAGGCGCTCGTGACAATCGCCCAGGGTGCAGAGGAGCGAGGAACTGCGGCGCTCCAGGCTGACGCCGGCCAGCAGGCGCCGCCGCGCCTCCTCGCAAAGCCCGCTGCGGAACAGCGCGAGGCCAACGAGGAAGTGGGTGTACCAATCGGTTCCGGCCAACTCCAGGGCCTTGGCAAAGCAGCGCTCGGCGCTGGGCCGCCCGCCGCCGCCGTTGAGCAGGATCTCCCCCCGTACGACCCAGGGGTAGGCTCCCACCTCGTGACCTTTCACCTGCATGGCCGCGTCGGAGTATTCCATGGCGCGGGCCAGGCCGGAGAGGTGGAGCAGGGCCATAGCGCGGGCGGCGAGCAGATCGGGGGAGTTGGGGAACCGCGCCAGGCCGCGCTGGGCCCAGATGTCGGCCTCGGGATACTCCTCCAGCCCGAGCAGGCAGCGCACCTGCCCGGCCCAGGCCGCCTCCAGTTCCTGGGCGAAGCGCAACGCGCGAGAGTACCACTGGAGCGCGGTCTCGTAGTAACCGTCTCGAAGGTAAGTGTCGGCGCGGGCGAGGCAGATGGCCTCGTCCAAGTCCTCGGAGGTCTGAGGCTCTCCCGCGGGGAGGTTCCCCTGGGAGTCGTCCATTTCCAGCCAACCAAAGCGGCTCATAACTCCTCTTACTGGAAGCGCCGTACCGACAGCCTGATGTTGTTCTGCTCGTCCACGGATTCGTCCACCAGCACAAATCCCTTGCCCAGCAGCTCGCTCTTCACCTTCTCTGTCGCGTACTGCTGGCGAACGCGGTTCAGCAGTTGCTGGCCGATGGCGGTCAACTCCTCCCGGCTGCGTTCCCCGTCCACGTGGACCGTGAGCTTCCCCCGCGCGTTCTTGCGGAAGGTGGCCGTCACCCCATCTTTGGAGACCTGGAGGCTCTCCTCCCGCGTCAGGGCGTCGCCGATCACCTCGGCATTGGCCATCTCCAGCTCCACCGTGCTTTCGGTAACCTTGGAGACAGAGGCCGTGTCGGCCCGAGACTTGGCGAGTTCCCTCCCGCTCTCGAGGGTGTACCCCAGCCCCGCGCAGGCAGCTCCGACGGCGGCCGCGATCAGGGGCCACCCGGCGGCGACGGCCGGCACCACGATGAAAATCACTGACATGGGTCCCTCCTACAGTTCTATGCGCCGTCCCACCATACTCGGGACTTCCTCCGCGGCCTCGCTGGAGGCCTTGCGGGCTCGCCCCTCGGCCCATTCGCGCAGGCCGTCAATATCCTCCTTCATGGTCGTGGAAAGGGGGACGGTGGCGTTGACGCTGCGCAACACGGCCTCGGTGTCGAGCGTCGTCCCGGCGTCGAAGACGTCGTACAGCGCGGCCACGATGGACTCCTCGATCTCGGCGCCGCTGAAGCCCTCGCTGGCGGCGGCGAGGCGCTCCACATCGAATCCGCCGTCCCGGCGGGCCCGCCGCCGGAGATGGATGCCGAAGATGGCGGCCCGTTCCTGGCGGGCCGGCAGGTCCACGAAGAAGATCTCGTCCAGGCGTCCCTTGCGCAGCAATTCCGGCGGCACCATCTGAATGTTGTTCGCGGTGGCGATGACGAAGACCGGCGACTCCTTCTCCTGGAGCCAGGTGAGGAAGGTGGCAAAGACGCGGGCGCTGGTTCCGGCGTCGCTGAAGGAGGAACTCTGCGTGCCCGCGAAGGCCTTCTCGATCTCGTCCACCCAGAGGATGCACGGAGCGACGGATTCGGCCACCTTGATCGTCTCGCGGATGTTGCGCTCGGAGGATCCCACCAGGTCGCTGAACACTCTGCCGACGTCCAACCGCAGCAACGGCAGGCGCCAGAGGCTGGAGATGGACTTGGCGCAGAGGCTCTTGCCGCAGCCCTGCACCCCGAGCAAGAGCACGCCTTTGGGGGCGGGAAGGCCGAACTCGCGGGCCTTCTCGCCGAAGGCGGAGGTGCGCTTGCGCAGCCAATCCTTGAGCATGTCGAGGCCGCCCACATCCTGGAACTGCTCCTGGGCGCGGTAGTACTCCAGCATCCCGGTCTTGCGGATGGCCTGCTCCTTCTCGGAGAGGACGATGGGGATCTCCTCCTCGGTGAGCTTGCGGGCCATCACCAGGGTCTTGGCGAAGACGTTCTCGGCCTCGTTGAGGGTGAGGCCGCGCGCGGCGTAGAGAATGCGCTCCTTGGCCTCCGGGTCCACCTTGATCTCCACCTTGCCCGAGTCGCGCAACTCGCCTACGCGGGTGTCGAGCAGCTTCTCCAGGTCGGCGACGTCGGGGAGGTCGAAGTCAATGACCGTGATCTCCTTCTGCAACTCGAAGGGAAGCTTGAGGGTGGGCGAGACCAGGACCACGGTCTTGTAGCTGGCCTTGAGGGCGGAGGCGACGTCGCGCAGTTTGCGGCCGACGCCGGGGTCATTGAGGTAGGGGTGGAGATCCCGCAGCACGAAGATGGCCGGCTCCATGTAATCCATCACGGCGGCGAGGGCCAGCAGCGGGTCGCGGGTGCGCTCGTCCTGGTCACGCCGCGTGGGGCGGCGGTTCTCGGGATCCCGGAGCGCGGCCTCCTCCTTGGCGGGCAGGTGCCGCGGCATGAGTCCAGTGCTGGAGGACCAGACGAACA
The DNA here is from genome assembly GCA_964620055.1 of uncultured bacterium. Lineage (GTDB taxonomy): Bacteria > Armatimonadota > Hebobacteria > Hebobacterales > Hebobacteraceae > CAZUGW01. The sequence continues at coordinate 1,332 of CAZUGW010000151.1, read as the reverse complement.
GACGCGTGTTACGCGCGCGCGCGAGCGCCCAGAGGGCCTCCTCGACTCGCTCTTCCTCCCAGGAGACGATGTAGAGGATTGGGTAGCGAGCGCGGATCAGGACGTCAATCTCGGCCAGTTGCGCGGGTCTCATCCTCATTCCCTTCCGGCTTCGCGCGCCGTCGCGGTCCGCGCCGGCGGAGTTGCGGGTCGTCCGGCGCCAGGGCACGCGCCAAATCCAACATCTCCGCGGTGGCCGTGCGAAAGATCACCCGTCCATCCTCGGCGATGAGGATCTCATACTCGCCGGCAGATGGGGCCGGCGGTTGGTCTGCCTTCCTCGTCATTCTACCTGTCTCAGCCCCAACGTGGCAACTAGCCGCAGGGCGCGGTCGGCCTCGGCTCGGTTGAGGTGACGCTCCAGCCCTGGGATTAGACGCGTGGAGGGGGGCAGATAGTTCGTCATGAGATGGACCGGCGTGTCTCTCAAGTGCGCCGCCAGCCAGGCCAGCGAGGGGACGAGGCAGCAGTCCACATGGCCGGGCAGGACGAGGAGGCGCACCACCACCTCGCCCTGGGCGCGCGCCCAGAGCAGGTTGCGCGAGACGATCTGGAAGTACCGCGGCACGCCGGCCACCGCGGCCGCGCAGACGTCGTTGCCGAAGTGCAGGTCGGCGACGTAGACGTTCACCGCCCCGGCGAGCAGTTCGGCGGCCTCGGGGGTGAAGTAGCAGTTCGAGTTCCACACCACCGGCAGCTCGGGCGGCAGCGCGGCCATGACGCGCAGGGCCGTGGGGAGGTGACACGTGGGCTCGCCGCCGATGAAGCTGAAGGAGGCCGGCGGCTCGGGCAGGGCGCGCAGCCGCGCGGCCACTGACTCCGGTTCGACTGTCTGACCCTGGCGGGGACAGCGATTGAGCTCCGCGGCGTAGCAGAAGGCGCAGCGGAAGTTGCAGCCGGAGAAGAAGATGGCATAGGAGGGAGTAAGGAACTGCTCCTCCCCCCAGAGGAGATCCTCGAGATAGGCGAAGGACTCGGCGCCGCAGCCACAGGCGCCGACCTCACCCCGGGTGCGATCGGACCCGCAACGGCGCTCGCACAGGCGGCAGGGGGAGAGCATCTCCGCGGCCCGCTGCGCCCGCGCAGTGAGTTGGGTTAGGAGACGGACTTCCAGGCCGTTTACCTCCGCCAGAAGTGGGGTGGTGCGACGCGGAGCAGCAGGTGCGACGATACTACGCCGGGAGGTCCGGGGCGTCAAGTCGGGCGACGGGGAAGAAGGGCGGGACGGCGCGCCCCTATTATAGCAGAGCGATTATGTCCTGTTAAGTGCAAAGGGAAAATGTCACATTAGGC
>CAZUGW010000150.1:0-7983 GCA_964620055.1 uncultured bacterium | reverse complement strand
CCGAAGATCCAGGAGAACGATGTGATCGTGGAGGTGGACGGGAAGCCGGTGAGCAGTGTGGCGGAATTGGCGAGCGCCACGGCGAAGCTCACGGCGGAGAAGTCCTCCCCTACTCCGGCGCTGGTGGCCTTCGACCGCAAGGCCGAGCGCTATCTTACCGTCGTGAAGGTAGGCAAGGAACAAGTCCCCGATCCTGGCTTGGAGGTGCACAAGGCCTGGCTGCCCATGGCGACGCAGGTGCTGACGCGGGAGATGGCCGAGGCGATGAAGCTGGGCGACGCCACCGGGGTGCGAATCACGCAGCTCTACCCGGGTCGGAGCGCGGAGAAGGCGGGGCTGAAGGTCGGAGACATCATCACCGCCCTGGAGGGCCAGCCCATTCCGGCCTCGCGGCCGGAGCACGCCGATGTCTTTCCCACCATGGTGCGGCAGTGTCGGATCGGGACGGAGGTGGAACTGACGGTGATTCGGGAGGGGAAGCAGAGCGCGATGAAGGTAGCGTTGGAGCCGTCGCCGCAGTCGGGGCGGGAGATGAAGCGCTATCGGGATGACAGCTTCGATTTCGTGCTGCGGGATCTCGCGTTCGAGGACCGGGTGAAACAGCAGCTTCCGGAGTCGCAACAGGGGGCGTATGTCGAGGCAGTGAGTGAAGGCGGCTGGGCGGCCCTGGCACATCTCGCGGTGGGGGATGTGATCGTGGAGGTGGACGGCACTGCCACACCCACCGCGGCGGAGGCCGACGCGGCGATGAAGCGCGTGGCGACGGCGAAGCCGAAGCTGGTGACGCTGCACGTGCGGCGCGGGATTCACGATCAGTATGTGGAGTTGCAGCCGAAGTGGTAGGGGTTAGGGTCTAGGGGTTAGGGTGCGAGAGAGAGAGGATAGGATGCGAGTGACTAGGGTGAGTCGTGTGGCGATGGTGCTATCGGTGGCGGCTTTGTGTCTAGGTCTGATGGCAGGTCAGGCGGGTGCGCAGACGGCGGCGGAGCGCGGGCGGGAGATCGTCGGCAAGTTCAGCAACGCGGTGATCTCGGTGCGGGTAGTGGCGAAGGTGCGGATGGCGATGGAGGGCCGGCAGATGGAGGAGCAGGAGAACACCAGCGAGATCACGGCGACGGTGATAGACCCGTCGGGGCTGGCGGTGTGCGCGCTCTCCGAGGCCGATCCGACGCAGGCCATCGCCGCGATGACGGCCGACGAGGAGAACTACAAGTTCGAGATGGATATCACCGACATCAAGATGCGGCTGGCCGACGGAAAGGAATTGCCGGCTAAGATCGTGCTGCGGGACAAGGACCTGGACCTGGCCTTTCTCCGCCCCGATCCCGCGCCGGCCCAGCCGCTCACGGCGGTGGACCTGACCGCCTCTGCGAAGAGCGATGTCCTGGAGGAGACGCTGGTGCTGCAGCGGCTGGGTGAGGTGGCGAACCGCGTCCCGGGAGCGGTGCTCGATCAGGTGGAGGCGGTGATTCAGAAGCCGCGGCTAATGTACGTGCCGGGCCTGAACGGGCAATCCTGCAGCCTGGGCGCGCCGGTGTTCACCCTCGACGGCAAGGTGATCGGGATTCTGGTGAACCGCTTCCCCGCCTTGGCGGGCGGCGGGAGGGAGGAGCGCGGGCCGCTGACGGTGCTGCTGCCGGCGGAGGACGTGCTGGAGGTGGCGAAGCAGGCTCCGGCGCCGGCCGCGAAGTAGCGAGACGGCTTACGGCGGCGAGGGATTTCAGCCGGCGCTCGCCCTGGGGGCGGACGCCGGCTGAAACTTTTCGCGATTTTCTGCGTATTCCCCTTGACAGGGAGTGAGCGCGCGGCTATACTTCGCTTTCTTCAACCGGTCTCGGGGACGTATCGCGTCGTCTATCTACTTCTCTCGTGATCCCATGTCGTGGGTCACCCGCGCCTGTTGCCAGGTAGAGGCCCAGCCTCTGCCACGTCCATTGCCCATAGGGTCATGCGCCCTATCACGCCTGTCAGACGCTAGCTCATATCCAAAGAAGGAGGCGCGCGATGGAACTGTTCGTGTTGAAGGACCTGGCCGGCCAGGTCGCGATGACCGACCGACCCGCGTCGTGCGGGCCGGACCAGGGTCACTACTGGTTGGCGAGGCGACTCGCGGTGTTCAGCCTCAAGGCCCGGATGAAGGAATCGGGCGGGAGCCGACCGACGCGCCGACGCAGAGGTCGCGGCCTGCTGCGGTCCCGGGTCCGGAGCCGGGAGGCATGACCCTTCCACGCAAGTGCGGGCCTACTCGCCTAGGGAGTAGGCCTGCACGTCCATCCGCCGCCTTGTGGTTCGGCGGTCGAGGCTAACCCCACCTCCCCTGTCGGTTCCCCCCTTACCGCTAAAAGGCAGCCTTTTTCCCCGTCAATTTCGTCGCTTGCCTGTGCTTCTCCGATCTCGAGGAGGACCGGGTTCGCGCCCGCCACAGGCCTGTTGCGACTCTGGACAGGCCGACCTTGACGCGCGCGCGCACCTGAGCGGAGAATGGCCCGAAGCGCCTGGAGAGAGGCCGATCGCGATCGAAGGTTTCGTCTGAACTCACAGGTAGGAGGACGAATGATGCGATACCCGCTCCCAGTGAAAGCGGCGCTGGCCTGTCTGATGATACTGGCGCTGACGACGGCGCCGGTGTTCACCAGCCCGGCCTCCGCGGTCACACACTACGCGGTGAACCCCCTGGTCTCGGATCTCCCGGGATTTGCCACGTTCCTGGACCCATTCCTGGTGAACCCGTGGGGGATGGTGTTCCTGCCCGGCGGCGAGGTGCTCGTCGCCGACAACGGGACGGGGGTGGCCACGTTGTACACGCGCGACGGGATTCCGTTCGATCTGATCATCACCATTCCGCCGCGCCCGGGCACGGCAGGACCGTCGCTCCCGACCGGCGCGGTGCTGAACACCACATCTGCGTTCGCCGTCCATCAGGGCGGCTTGGCCTCGCCGGCGCTGGTCATCTTCGCCAGCGAGCAGGGCGTGCTCACGGGATGGGCGCCCGACCTGAACCTGACGCAGGCCATCGTCGGGGCCGTCGGGTCGTACCTCCCCGGCGAGGCTCCACGGTACACCGGGCTGGCGATGGCAATTGACAGTTCCGGCGATCCGCTCTTGTACGCCGCGGACTCGGCTCACGACCGGGTGGATGTGTACGACGGCGACTTCAGTCTCGTGGGGTCGTTCACCGATCCCACGGCTCACCTCCCCTTCACTCCCTTTGGGATCGCCAATCTTGGCAACCTTCTGTGGGTGACGTTCGCCCCGCCGGAGTCTGATACCGGCGCCTCCTTTGCCGGCGGAGAGGGCTTCGTGGACATTTTCAACGCGGACGGGACGTTCCTGAGGCGCTTCGCCAGTGGCGGACCGTTGGACTTCCCCTGGGGAGTCACCGCGGCCCCGACGGGATTCGGCCCTACCAGGGATGTGGTGTTGATCGGCAACTTCGGGAACGGGCGGATCAGCGTCTTCGATGCGGTGACGGGCAATTTCGCGGGGCATCTCCGCGATCAGTTCGGCTTGCCTATCGAGTTGCCGGGGCTCTGGACCATCGCTTTCCCGAGACGCCCGCACTTCGATGGGATCCCGAAGTTCACCGACGTCCATCCCCCTAAGATGTTCTTCACCGCCGGGATTTTCGGCGAGGAAGATGGACTGTTTGGCACGATCCGACCTCTGTCGCCATTCCCGGTCTTGAGTAGCTCGCAGAACAGGCTGCGCTAGACGCAGCCCGGACTGTTGCCTCTCCGGCGCGCGTGCGCCTCGAGGTCGGCCCTGGGTCACGGCGCAGACCCGGGGCCGGCCTCACCAAGGGTCGGCCGGAGGACCGGGCTCCCAGGGCCAGGCCGCCCCGCTCTCGCCTCTCATCTCACCGCCTCACGCGCCCCCGACCCGTTCCATGATCTTCTCCGCCACCTGACGCCCGAGGGCGACACCTTGGCAGAGCGCCTCGGACTCTGGCACGTACTTGACGCTAAACGGGTCGCCGACCAGCTCGACCTTCATCGCGGTGAGGGCTTCGGCGAGCTGCTTGGGAGACTCGCCGCTCCAGCCGTAAGAGCCGAACGCGACTCCGACCAAGTTGCGCGGCTTCAGTCCTTTCACGTAAGTGAGAATATCGCCGACGCGGGGCAGGAGGGTGTTGTTGAGCGTGGGCGATCCCACCAGCAAGGCCGCGGCGTCGAGCAGCTCGAGGGCGATGTCGCTGCGGTGGCTCTGCTTGAGGGGCATCACCTTGACAGAGACCCCGCCCGCGATCAGCCCGTCGGCGAGGGCGAGGGCCATCTTCGCGGTGCTGCCCCACATGGTGTCATAGACGATCACGGCCTTCCGTGCCTTCGCTCCCGAGGCCCAGGTGGCGTACCGGGGCAGGATCGAGGCGGGGTCGCGCCAGATCGGCCCGTGGCTGGGGGCGATGATGTCAATGGGGACGTTCAGCTTACTCACCTTCTCGAGGGCCTTGGTGATGAGCGGGGAGAGGGGCAAGAGGATGTTGGCGAAGTACTTCCGCGCCTCGTAGTCCAGGACCCACTCCGGCAGCTCGTCCGCGAAGCGCTCGCTAGAGGCAAGGTGCATCCCGAAGGCGTCGTTGGGAAGCAGGACCTTGTCCTCGGCGACGTAGGTGAACATGCTCTCCGGCCAGTGGAGCATCCGCGCCTCGACGAAGGTGAGGGTGAGGCCGCCCAGGTCGAGGCTCTCCAGGTCCTGCACTGGGGTGATCTCCTGATCGAAGTGGAAGTGGCCGTGGAGCGCGCTCACGCCGTTGGTGGAGGCGATGACTTTGTCCGGCTTCATCAGCGAGATCGCCTGCGGCAGGGCGCCGGTGTGGTCCATCTCCGCGTGATTCGAGATGATGTAGTCCACCTGCTCCGGCGGGAGCACGGAGGCGATGCGGGAGAGCATCTCGCCCAGGAACGGCGCTCTCACGGTGTCAACGAGCGCGGTCTTCTCGCCCCGGACCAGGTAGGCGTTGTAGGTGGTGCCGCGCTCTGTCGCATAGCCGTGGAAGTCACGCAGACCCCAGTCTATGGCGCCCACCCAGTGGACGTGCTCGCTGACCTGGACGGCTTTGAAACAATCCGTAGCCTGATTCACGATCTACCTCTCATGATGCTCATGCGGCCGCGCCTCCTCCGGTGATAAGCGCGGTGGCCGTACCCGTCGCGGCGGCGGGGAGGGCGAAGACGCGCGTCGCCAGCTCGCGGTCGAGCATCAGCAGCGCGTGCGGGTTGTCGCCGACGAGCTTGAGCTGCTGGACGATAGCGTCCGCGGCCGCCTCCTCCTCCACCTGTTCGGCGACGAACCACTGGAGGAAGTTGTTGGTCGCGTGGTCGCTCTCGCGCAGGGCCTGGTCCACCAGCTTGTTGATCAGCCCGGTCACCTTCTGCTCGTGGGCGAGCGCGTACGCGAAGACGTCCAGCGGGGACTTCCACTCGGTCGGCGGAACCTCGATGGCTTTCAGCGACACCCGACCGCGGCGCTCGTTGATCTGCGCGTAGAACATCTCGCCGTGCACCCACTCTTCTTTGGCCTGCACGCTCATCCAGTGGGCGAAGCCCTTCAAGTTCAGGGACTCGAAGTAGGCGGCCATGGAGACGTACAGATACGACGAATACCACTCGGCAGTGAGTTGGCCATTGAGGGCCTCCAACATTTTTTCGCTCAGCATCGCGTTTCCTCCTTTGCGTGTCGGTTGCGTTCTCTTACCAATTCTCGGCCAGCAACTCGAAATGGGCCTGCGGGTGGGCGCAGGCCACGCAGGCCGCGGGGGCTTCCGGGCCCTCGTGCAGGTAGCCGCAGTTGCGGCAGCGCCACGTCACGGGCTTATCCTTCTTGAATACCGTGCCTGCCGCGACGTTGGCCAAGAGCCCGAGATAGCGCCGCGCATGTTGCTTCTCCGCCACCGCAACGGCCTCGAAGACGCGGGCGACGACCTCGAAGCCCTCCTCCCGCGCCACCTTCGCGAACGACGGGTAGAGCACGCCCCACTCGTGGTTCTCCCCCTCCGCGGCGGCGCGCAGGTTCTCTCCCGTCGTGCCGATCAGTCCGGCCGGATAGGTGGCGGTGATCTCCACCTCCCCGCCGGGCAGGAACTGGAAGAAGCGCTTGGCGTGTTCCTTCTCCTGGGCGGCGGTCTCCTCGAAGATATCGGCGATCTGCACGAACCCCGCGGTGCGCGCCTCGCTCGCGAAGTAGGTGTAGCGGTTGCGCGCTTGCGATTCCCCGGCGAAGGCCATCAGCAGGTGCTTCTCGGTCTGCGTGCCAGTCTTGACGAACACGATGACTCCTTTCCTGTAGGGCGGGCTAGACCCGCCGGTGTTTCCGGCAGTGCGGGCAATACCCAAGCAACTCCAGGCGGTGCTCCACCACCTCGTAGCCGCTCTGCTCTTCGACCGCCCGCTCGATCCCGGCGGCGGGTTCGAGGGCGATGTCCTCCACCTTGCCGCACCGGAGGCAGCGGATGTGGTGATGGTCCTCCATCCTCCGGTCGAAGCGACGCGGCGCGCCGCCCAACTCCAGCTTGCGAATCAGACCCGCCTCGGAGAGCACCTCGAGATTCCGATACACGGTGCCGAGGCTGATGTGCGGCAGGCGGCGACGGGCGAGGCGGTAGACCTCATCGCCGGTGGGATGCGCGTCCGAGCTGGTCAGCGCCTCCAGGATCACCTGGCGCTGGCGCGTCATCCGGAGGCTCTCTGTCGGGCGGAACGCTCTCTGCATATCAGTAACCGTTACTACTATCATTCCTATCTGAGTCGTGGTCAACCGTCTTCTGGGTCTTCTTGTTCGGATTATCCGACACCTCAGGCAAGACCGGCCGAGAGAATGCCACCCCGCGTGCGCTTTCCCGCCTAAGAATCTCTGGTCCACTTGGGTAACTGGTGACCAGATGTCACATCGGAGGAGGCGAGCTGTGGTTACGACAACGGTGTACTGGAAAGAAGGGATGCATTTCTGCACCCGGGTGCCGTCGGGTGAGTTGATGTGTGACGAATCCTCGGAGATCGGGGCGGCCTATCCGTCCTCGCCGGAACTGTTGATGGCGTCGCTGGGCTCGTGCCTGGCCTCGGTGCTGATCGTGTACGGGCGGCATCACGACTATGACCTCGACGGGTTGCGGGTGGAATTGGACTGGGAGGTGGCGGAGAACCCCCATCGCATCGGCGCCATCTCTGTACGGGTGCACTTGCCCGAGACCATCCCGGCGGAGCAACAGCCGATTTTCGAGCGCGTCGCGCACTCGTGCATGATTCACAACACGCTGACGCATCCGCCGGAGATTACGATGTCGTTGTCGTTCGGCGGCCCGTAGTCGGAGGGGCCTCCGCCGGCCGGCGGAGGCCCCTCGAGAGTGAGTCGCACTCGCGACGGCCCGCTACTACGTACCTTTGACGATCACGTCGTCAATCTGAGCGTCATCGTGCCAGTCGGTCCCGTGGATGAAGAACTTCAGGGCGAAGTTCGGGTTGTTGTTCGCACCCGCGGGGAGGGTGTAGTCGTAGGTTCGCCAGACGCTGTCTGCGACGGTGATGCGCAGCAGTTCGGTCCAAGTCGAACCGTCATACCACAGCGCCTGGACGTAGAACCCGGGGTTCGCGGGGCTGTTGAGCACGCGCGCCCCGAAGTGGACCTTGATGGTGCTGCGGCCGGAGGTGGAGATGGTGCGCTGAATGGCGCAGTCAGGCGAGCAGCGAATCCGGGCATAGTGAACGCTCGGGTCCGTAGCACAGGTGCACAGGCTGGGGCTACCAGTCGGTATCCAGTTGCCAATACCACTGGCGAAGTGGTCGGCGAAGATGGTGACCTCGCCGCCTCCCGAGGTGGCGGTGATGTAGTTCGTCTTGGTGTTGGTGTTGTTGCCGCCCGCGTTGGTGGCGGTCAGGGCGACGGTGTAGGAGCCCGCCGCGTTGTAGGTGTGGCTCGGGTTCTGCACGGTGGAAGTGCCGCTGTCGCCGAAGGTCCAACTCCACGAAGTCGGAGAGCCGGTCGAGGTGT
>CAZUGW010000149.1:250-8031 GCA_964620055.1 uncultured bacterium | reverse complement strand
GCCGCCACCCGCGGGGACTTGCCCGTACCGTGCGGCAGCGAGATGGTGCCGCGCACCATCTGCTCGCCGGACTTGGCGTCCACGCCCAAGCGGATCGCGACGTCCACCGTCTCGTCGAACTTCGCGGAGGCCGCGCCCTTCACCTGGGCCAGCGCCTCCTCGGGGGAATAGGTCCGCGCGCGATCCAACTTCGCGGTCGCGGCGGCGTATCTCTTGCCCTGACTTGTCATCGGCCTACCCCTCCGCCACCTGGATGCCCATGCTGCGCGCGGTGCCCTCGATCACCTTCATCGCCGCCTCGACATCCCGTGCGTTCAGGTCCCGCATCTTCAGCGTGGCGATCTCCCGCACCTGCTCCCGGGTGACCGTGCCCGCCACCGTGCTCCCGGTGGTCCCGGAGCCCTTCTCCACCCCCGCCGCCTTGAGCAGTAACTGCGAGGCCGGGGGCGTCTTGAGCTCGAAGCTGTAGGAGCGGTCCGCGTAAATCGTGACTTCCACCGGCACGATCTGACCCACTTGATTCGCGGTGGCCGCGTTGTAGGCCTTGATGAGTTCCATCATGTTGATCCCGTGTGGGGCCAGCGACGGACCTACCGGAGGTCCGGTGGTCGCTTTCCCGGCCGGGATCTGCAGCCGCACAATCGCCTTGATCTTTTTCGCCATGCTACCTCTCCGTGGTCACTAGTGCCCCGGATTGCCTCCGAAGCTCCCACCTGCATCCCTCGACCCTAGTCCAGCTTCTCCACGTCCGCGAAATCCACCTCGACGGGGGTCTCCCGCCCGAAGATCGAGACCAGCACCTTCAGTTTCTCGCGCTTCACGTCCACATCCACGATCTTCCCGTGAATCCCGTCGAACGGCTCGGAGGTGATGCGCACCGTCTCGGTCATGTTCCAGGCCGCCCGCACCGGCGCCGCCTCTTCGCTCACTGCGCTCAGCAGGCGGTCCACCTCCTCCGGGCTAAGCGGCACGGGCTGGCGGTCAGGACCGACGAAGCCCGTTACCCCGGTGGTCGCCCGCACCAGGTAGCGGGTCTGATCGTCCAGTTCCATCTCGACGATCACGTATCCCGGGAACACCTTGTGCTTGCTCACCTGGCGGCGGCCGCGACGCGTCCCCCGCAGCTCCTCCTCCGTCGGGACGAGGATGCGGCCCACTTTGTCACCCAGCCCCAGGGAGGCCGCGCGCCGTTCTATGCTGACCTTCACCTTATCCTCATGCCCGGTGAAGGTGTGTACTACATACCACTGTTTCGTCATGTCTGCCTTGTTGCGTTACGTCGGGGGGTTACCGCCCGAACAGTCTCATCGTGAGCAGGCCCAGGCCCTGATCACACACATAGATATACATGCCTACCAGGACCACCACGAACACCACGAACCCGGTCATCTTCATCACCTCTTCCCGGGTGGGCCAGATCACCTTCTTCAACTCCAGCCATGAATCACGGAAGAACACCTTCGCCTTGCTCCAGAACGAAGGCGTGCTGCTTACCCCGGCTGCTCTCTCTTGCATAGCTGTCTTCACGTTTCCGTCCTTGCCCGGCGCGGCGCGGCCTGGTCGCGGTCCTGGAGCGCGGAGACTCGGAGATGGCAGGCCCGGCCGGAATCGAACCGACAGCCTCCGGTTTTGGAGACCGGCGCTCTGCCAATTGAGCTACGGGCCTATCCTGCCAACTGCGTTCCCGTCGCGGCCCGCCGCCGCTTACCGACCGGCGCGCGCGCTGAGCCCCGTTTCCCTGTGCTCGGTGTGCTTGCGACAAGCCGGACAGTACTTCCTCAGTTTCATCCGGTCCGGATCGTTGCGCTTGTTCTTATAGCTCGTGTAATTCCGGTTGCGGCACTCGGTGCACGCCCACCAGAATCCGCGATCGTGTATCCGGCTCTGCCGTGGCACGCTTGCCACTCCCTTCTCTGATCGGCCCCGCTCTCTCGGCCGGGCCAGGAAAAACCGAGCCGGCGGCATCCATCTGTCCCGCCCGGCTCGTTCACTCCGTTAGGCTAGGCCAATCTAACACATCACCCAAAACGCGTCAAGGGGCGCAAGCGAGCGAGCAACTCAGCATTCCAGCTTCATCAACTCCGCCGCGTTCTTCCACGCGATGCGCTCCCGATCCGCGTCGGAGACCGGGAGGCGTTCCAGCCGCGCGATCCACGAGTCTATGTCGCAGAGGGGGTAGTCTATGCCGAACACGAACTTGGAGGCCCCGAGCTCGCGCAGGGCCACCTCCATGCTTCCCCCCGCCACCATCACCCAGCCCGAGGTGTCCAGCCATACGTTGTCGTGGGTCTTGGCGACCGCGACCCCGTGCCGCCAGGCCCAGGTGCCGCCGACATGGGCCATGATGATGCGCGCCTTGGGATGGCGCGCGGCCAGGCGGGAGATTGCGGCCGCGTCCTCGGCGGTGGAGGAGTGATTGTTGATGGGGACGTCGAGCTCGAGGGCCTTCTCGTAGATCGCGTCCATCTCCGGGCCTTCGCGCGCGTACTTGCCGATGTAGGGCACGATCTCGCCGACGATCTTCGCGCCACGCTGTTTCACCCATTCGTCCATGAGATTCAGGCTCTCGTCGAGATGGAACGGGTCGGGAGAGACGCCGAGGAGGAATAGCTCAGGGGCGAGCGAGACCAACTCGGCCGCGGCCTCGTTGGCGCGGCGAATCATGGTGGGATCGTCCTTGATGAGGTCCAGCCCACTCCCGGGACCGATTACCATGCGGCCGCCGTCGGCCAGACGCGACCGCCGCACCGCGTGGATATAAACCTCCGGGCCGATAGGACCGGGCGCGGCGACAGGGATCTCCCAGCCGCTGTCGTGGCCGTTCTCCCAGTAGATGTGAGAGTGGACGTCTATCAGTTTCATGCGCGTCTCCCTCCTCCTGACGATGGGTTCTGCCTCGCCCCCGCCAGGACCTTGGCGCGGGGATGCTGAATCAGACAGTTGGGGGTGTAAGGAGTACACGCGTGCAGGTTGACGAGGCGCTGGCGAAGCTGGGACTGACGGAGTACGCGGAGGTGATCGGGCCGGAATGGGAGGACTCGCAGGCGGCAATGCCAGGTGATCTCGTGTTCCTCGCGCCGGAGTTCGTCCGTGAGGCTTGCCGCGCGACTTATGTGCCGGACGAGGTGGCGGAGGCGGCGGTGCGTGCGGCCCGGCGCATTGCGGACGACGAAGCTCTGCGCGCGCTGACGTGGCATTTCCACTACCTGCTCTATCACTCGCGAACTGCGCAGTGGAGCTCGATCTGCCGCTGGCCGGCGGCGCCCGTGGCGCTGGGCGAGGAGGCCGGCCGGTTCTATCTCGTGGTGCTGCTCTCCGGCTTCCGCGTGATGCAGGAGGAGCATCGGAAGCACGCCATCCCGCCGGAGGTGGTGCGGGACACGGTGCTCGACCTGAAGGCCTGGCTGGAGATGGAGCGGGAGAAGGACCGCGCCGACTTACCTAGCTTCAAACCGGTGAATGTCGCGTGGCTGATGAACCACTTCCGGGCCGGCCTGTATCGCCTGGGGCGGTTGCAATTTCAGTTCGCAACGTTCTACTACAGATTGCGCGTGTTCCGGCATCGCGAGACACGCGTCGTGCTCGCCCTTTCTGAGGACGGTGTCCGATATCGCGCGGACGGTCAAGTGGACCGCGACGAAAACGCGGCGGGGGGCTGGACAGCGCGACTGGCGGTAGCTGAGAGCGGCGCGGTCGGCTGCCCGATTCTGCCCACGGGACGCGCGGCGCAGAAAGAGGTCGCGCTGCCCGCCGCCGAGTGGGAACAGGTGCTGGCCCACGGCGACCCAGTGTTCAACCTCCACATCCCCGGCGGGAGCGCGCTATCGCACACGGCCTGCGGGGAATCGTTCCGCCGGGCGATAGCATTCTTCCCCAAGCACTACCCGGACTACCCCTACCGCGCCTTCGTCTGCAGTTCGTGGATCCTCAACACCTGGCTCGCCCAGGTGCTGCCCTCCACCTCCAACCTGGCGCGCTTCCAGCGCGAGGTCGACCTCTTCCCCACCGGAGTCTGGCTGCCCTCGATGTACAGCCGCGTGTTCGGCCGCGAGGGATTGCCGGAGGACCTGAGCCAACTGCCGCGCGACACCGGCCTTCGACGCGCCATCGTGGAGGTCCTGGAGTCCGGCCGAGGGGTCGGCACAGGCGGCGGGGGGTGCTTCTTGTTTCCAGAGGATTTCGATTGGGGAGGGGAGGTGTATCGGAGGGAGGGGGTGGCGCTTGAGTTGTAGGGGCACGACATGTCGTGCCCCTACGCGTACACGGTGCTATCCGCTCGTCAGCGCGATCTCCGGCAGGCACTCGTACCACAGTCGCCACACCACGCCTTCATGCTCCCGCTCGGGGTTCCCGGCAAGCTGGTCGTAGTTACGCCAGGCCGGGCCGTTGAAGCGACGGAAGTAGATGGAGCGGCCGGTGTCGGTGACGTAGAGTTCGGCGAGGCTGCGAGCGGCACCGTCAGCTTTGAGGATCCACCAGGTCTCGCGAAGGCAGGTGTACCGTCCCGCCGGGAGCGTCACGTCGAAGGGTCCGTCCACGAACCCGAAGTGGCGCTCGTCGGCGCCCTCCTCCTCCGCACCACATCGGTAGACCTCATGCCCCTCCCAACTCAGTCCTGAACGTAGGCGAAGTGGGAAAGGCGTAACGTCGGCGTCGGAAATCGTCGCCGGGCCGGTCGCGCCACGCACCTCGCGCAGCACCCAGGTCAGGGTTTCGTCAGCGATACGGTAGAGCCAGCGCGTGGCCCAGGTCTCCTCCTCCGGCCAGATGATGCGATCCACCACCTCGAGGCAGTCGTCTCCGCGGTACCTCATCAGGCCGACCACCCGCGTCTGCGACACATTGGTCAGCTTCCGCTCCGGCCAGTCATAAAACGACCACTTCACCTCCGCGCCGATCTCCAGCGGGACGAAGAAGCCGCCTGCGTCCACGCGCAGGACCTCCTTCAGTCCCGCCTCCGGCTTGGGGATCACTGTCAACTCCGGCTCGATGTCCGGGAACGGGTGAATCTTCTCGCCCATGTCAGGCCTCCTTGTCACTGCGTCCCAGTCGCGTCCAACCATGGCCGCGGAGTTCGCTGCGCAGCTTGCCGCGTGCGCGCGATAGCCGCGCTTTGGTAGTGCCGAGCGGTTCCTGAAAGGCGGCTGAGATGTCGGCCAGCGGCCAGCCCAGGACGTGATGCGCCTCGACGGTAAGCCGCTCGCGTTGCGAAAGCCCGGAGAGGGCCTGTTCAAGTGAGCACTGATCCACGACCGCGTCGGCCGGGTCGGGCGAGGTAACGTGCTCCTCCTGAATTGGCCCCATCCGGTTCTCGCGCCTCCGGGCGTGGGAGCGCCCGACATTGAGGGCGATCCGCCGCACCCACGGGCCGAACCCGCCGAGATCGTGGAGTTGCTCGCGCCGGCGCCAGGCGACGAGCACCACGTCCTGACAGATATCGGCCGCGTCGGAGCCGCAGTCGAACCGCCGCGCGAGGCTGCGAATCGCCGGCCACTGCTCCCGCATCAAGCTCTCGAACTCCGCTCGGTCCATAGTGAACTCGGGACGCGCTACTATGGAGTAATGCTCGGAGGTGGGTGAAAGGTTGCACGGCGTGGCCAAACCGTGATGTCATAGAACGGAGGCCGCCCTGGGAGCGTTCTGCCGAATCACCCTTCGCATAGGCTCTGGCGAACGGTAGCAATCCAGTCCACTAGCGGCTGTCGGTCAAAGACGTCGGCACTCCGCCACTTGGCGGCGAGATGTGTGAAGGCCTCCACGCTGCGCTCAATGCAATCGAGCACTTCCGACGGCTGGAACGAGGCTGGCGGCGCGGGGAGAGACCGGAGTAATGGGTCTTGCGGGTTGCCGTTCCGATGGTGGTCTGTTCCCAACTCCCGGTCGCGCAACAGCATCGCAAGCACGGTGCAGTCTCGCGCAAGGTCCAGTGTCAGGTGCAGCGCTACCAGCAGATCATATCGCGCCGCCTTGCTTGCTGCCAACATCGCCTTGAACCGGAAATCGCGGGCCATCTCGTCGAGACAATCAGGGGCGGCGGTCGGGGAAGGGCCGGGGACCGAGGTGAGCGCGAGATCCAGGGCCGGGGAACGCGAGAACAGACATCGGAAGCCATAGGAGAGGGAGTTGACCGGCCAGATGCTCGTGCCTGCAAGCGCAGACTCGGGTGCGATCACCGCATCAACGCGCAGGCCGCTGGTCAGAAACGCGCGGACAACGAAGAACGGGCCTTGCTGGGTCGCCTCGGTCGCGTAGACCTCTCCCACACAGGCCAGCCAGTCCGTGGTCGCGCAGAAGCTCGCTTTCGCTTCGTCCGCGACCACGACCACGACATCGGCATCGCTCCACCGATCCGCCACGGCCTCGGAAGAGACGAGAGAGCCCGCAAGCACAAGCCCGCGCACTCGCTCATCCGCGAGCAGCGCATCGTGCAGCGTCTCGACAGCTTGCCACTGAGGGGTGATTGCCACTGAGCCAGGCCCTAATCTCCGCAGTAGATTCCGCAGTCATCTATCGCATCCATAATCGCCCGCATCCCGTCCTTGAACTGCCGCTCGCTTTCGTCGTCGGTGATGCCGTAGGATCCCATTTCGGTCAGGCCGATGACGAGGCGGCCGGCGCCCCCGTCTTGCTTGAGCAGATCGCAGGTGTATTCGTAGGTCTGCTGCTTGCCGAGCAGGAAGAGGGTCTCCGGGAAGTTTACCCAGATCACCGTCTCCGGCCCCCACATCTCTCGCGCTTGGGCGAGGGAGAGGTCGCCGCAGGGCGGGGGTGTGAAGGCCTCCACCACCTTCACCCCGGTCTGTCTCACCAGGTCGGCGAAGGCGGAGAGGTTGGAGTTGTGGGCGTGGAGCGCACAGGCGTGGCCGCTCTCCTGGAGTTGCGGGATGACCTGCTGGTAGAAGGGCAGCACGTACTGCTCGTACTGCCGCCGGCCGTAGATGCCGCTGAGCGAGCCGGTGGCCATCAGTCCCGGCGGCGCGCTGAGGTAGAGCGGCATGGCGCGTTCGAGTTGCTGCTCCAGCGCGGCGAGGAGACGGGCGAATTGCTCGGGATAGTCGTGCTGCGCCGCGGCCCAATCCTCCAGCGAGAAGTAGTGGCCCGTGCCATCATAGGGCGGATGCGGGCCGGTGAAACGTACCAGGCCGTCGGAGCCCACGTCGCGCGCGTTCGCGAGGAAGCTCTCGTAACTGGCATGAAACACCGTGTTCTCAATCATGAAGATCACGGGCTCGAAATCGGCCGGGCCTTTGATCATCCACTCCCAGCCGATGCTCTCGCCGTCGCTGATGCGGCCCACGTGGGTGCGCACGGCGGTGCGGACGCTGCCGACGGGGGTGTGGTAGATCGTGTAGCTGATCGTGCCCTCGGTCTTGTACTCGATGCCGACGTCGGGCGTCTCCGACCAGACGCCCTCGCGCCGCAGGCACAATCCCAGGCCGCGATTGCGCAGCTCGCGCTCGAAATCCCCGCGCGGCACGAGGTTATCGTAAGGCGCGAACGGCACGCGGTCCGTCCGCTCTCCGGTCAAGACAGCGGTGATGCGTTGGAGGAAGGTCATGGTTAGGGTCTCGGGTCTAGGGTTTAGGGTTTAGGGTCTAGGGATTCGTGTAGTGCGCGTATTCGAGAAGCGGTGACGTTTCTCCTTGACACTCTTCACCTCCGCAAGTAACCTTGACCGTCTTTCCCTTACCTCCCCCCAAAGGAGTTCCCGAATGAAGGACCAGATGCAGGAGGCCCTGCGCGGGTGCGGGGCCGACTACGCGGATCTCAGGATCGAACGC
>CAZUGW010000149.1:0-240 GCA_964620055.1 uncultured bacterium | reverse complement strand
GAGACGAGTATCGTCTTCCGCGGGCCGGAGTTGGATCGCATTTCCTCCTCGAGTTCGCTTGGCGGGGTGGCGCGGGCCCTGGTGCGAGGCGGCTGGGGGATCGTGACCTTCAACGACGTCTCCGATCTGCGCGCGCAAGTGCGGGAGGCCGTGGCCTGCGCGCGGTTGGTGGGGAAGGAGCAGAGCCAGCTTGCCGAGACCGAGGTGGTGGACGAGGTGGTTCCCGCGCCGCCGAGGGAG
>CAZUGW010000148.1:2055-8056 GCA_964620055.1 uncultured bacterium | reverse complement strand
CGCCTCGGCGTCCTCATCTGGTCCAACACCCCCCAACTCCCCACCACGCCCGAGGCCCCGAACCCCAATCTCACCCCCGGCCTCCCCACGCCAGGCCTGCCCCGCGACCCCCGGCCCGTGATCCCGCAACCGCCCCTACCGGGACGACCCTGACCCCCGGCCCTCGATTCCCGATTCCCTATCCCCGATTCCCCACTTCCCCCTCTTGACAAATACGTTTTACGTGCTATAATACCAATGAAGGCGCGAATCATCCCAAAAGCGCCAAACCTCAGATCTGAAAGGGAGAGTCACATGGCCAACCTGATCTCACCCGCAACACCCAGCCGCCCCTCGCGGCTCTTGGCCCTATTCAGCACCAAAAGAGTCTCCCAATTAGAGACAAAGTCTCCGAGAATCTCCGTCCATCTCCCCCATTCCAGAGACTTCCGTCCCCATCTCGTAGACCCCCTCTCCCTCCACCCTCCTACAGCTACCCGTATCTCCCCCCTCCCCACCTCCTCACCTCTCTCCTCTCGCCTCCTCGCCTCCTCTACTCTCCCTTTTTGCCTTTTGCCTTTTACCTTTTGCCTTCCTCCGTCTCCCGCCCGTAGCCTCTCCCCGTCTCCGCGTAGACACCCCCTTACCGCCCCCCGGCGGAGTCAGAAGACCCCGCTTTGCAGGCCTCTATCGCCCGCGCCACTTTCTCCCGGTGCGCGTAAATCGCCTCCGGCGTCGTCGCGAACTGGGTGATGCTGGTGCAGACTTCGGCCGGGACCTCGAGGAGGCGCGCGTATTCAGAGAGATCGGCGGGCGCGGCATGATTGGCGGGCACGGCGTGCCGTGCCCCTACGCGGGCGATCTCGGATTTGAGCAGGAGGAGGTACTCGTAATCCTCGATCCCGTCGCGGAGGAGTTCCCAGCGAATGGAGGGCGTGGGGCCTTCGAGGTATTTGGTATGGTCAGTGGCGGGATCGCGCGACGGAGGATAGAAGAACCGCCCGTCGCCATTGCCCCAGGGCTGTTTGGTGGCGGCGGGGACGCCGTAGCCCGAGGTCCAGCTCATCGGGTCCTGCCACGGGCTCTGGAGGGCCGGCCGGGGATAGGCGGTGCCGGAGGTCCAGTAGTTCGTGTCCCACACGAGCAGGCCGTCCAGTCCGTACTTCCACGTCTCCCAGGCCCACAGCCGAAGCTCCATGCCGTAGTGGTCGAGGAAGAGGGTGAAGTACGGCGCTTTCGGAGCGGTGCAGAGGTACCACCAAAGCTCCTCCCCCGCCGCTTTGCGCTGCTTGGCGAGCTCCGGGTCGAGGGTGAAGGTCGGCAGGCACCACAGGTCAACCGTGCCGTAGAGGGCCGGCCGCGGGGCGGTGGTGAGGAGGCGGGTGAGTTTCGGGCCGGCGCGGTGCAGCAGTTCCATGCCCTCCTTCACGAACTCGGTATCTTTCTCATCCGGCTCGTCGAACCAGTAGATGTAGGCCTGGCGCAGCCAGCCCTTCTGCTCGAGGTGGTCTTGAATGGCGCGGACGTACCGGGTGAAGGCGCGCTCGTACTCCGGCGTGCCCTGCTTATAGCCCGCGATCTCGCCGGGAGAGCGCTCGTAGTACGTCCCCCCGCCCATGCCCTCGAAGCGCAGCACGAAGGAGTTGAAGCCGAGTTCGTCGAGCGCGTGGTGCGCGTCGGCGTCGAACCCGGCGAAGTCGAGTTTCGGGATCGCCTCCCCCGCCGCGTCCTTCTCCCACGTCACGCCGATGTCGCGGCCGAAGTCATACGGGCTGATCCGGTGCGCCGCGAAGTCGCGGAGGTACAGCTCGGTGACCTGCCGCACTTCCTCTTCTGTCTCCAGGTTATGGTAGCGCTTGATATTCCCGGTGCTCAGCCCGAAGCCGGAGCGCAGGTGGGTCTCCCGCGGCAGGTCGAAGCCCCAGACGTGGAGGGACAGGGGAATCGCGAGCGACACGCCGTCGGCCAACAGCGTGAGCGCGCCGCGGTAATCGCCGGCCGGCGTCCCCGCGGGGACGTGGACGGTGATCCAGAACGGCTGGTTGCGGCCCGCAGGCAGGTCAACGGGCGCTTTGTGCAGGGGGAGCGGGTCGGGCCACTCGTCCACCGTGCCGAGCTCGTCAGTGGGCGTCTGGGTGAAGACGTACTCCACCAGGCGCACGGTGATCTCCGACGCGGGGAGCTTCGCCCCGTTCGGCCCCGCGAGGTCGCCCGCGGTGACGCGTGCGCCGCGCAGTTTGCCGCGCGGGGTGAGCACGACCTGCGCGGCCTCGTACTCGTTCCCGGCCGCGCTGATCTCCACGGCCTCGCCCTTTGCAGTGGGCGCGGGGCGCGTGCGGCTCACCTTGCGCTCCGGCTCGCACCACCACACCGAGAGCGGGCCGCTCTCGGTCAGCAACTCGCCCCCCGACGCGTCGTACAAGAGCGCCACGTGCGTCCTCCCTTCCGCCTCCCAGAGCAGTTGATGGCTGCCCGCGTCGCGGCACTGCAGCCGCAGCGTGTAATCCCCGCTGCCGGCCGCGGCCGCGTTGAGTCGCAGCGTGATCGCTCGCCCCGGGGCCACGATGTCGCCCGCCTCCGCCTTCGCCACCACCTTCCCGTCCCGCTCGATCAGCAAGAATCCCTCCACCGCCCGCCGCGTCTCCGACTCGATCTTCAGCGCCACGCGGTTCTCGCCGGTGGTCCGAAAGACGGCCCCGGGGACGGTGACCGTCAGCCCCGGAGTGGACTGCCGGATGTCGAAGTACCGCGTCTCGCCCACCGCCCGCGCCACCAACTGCGCCTCTGGGAGCGTGCTGCGGAAGCGATACCCGTCCACTTGCAACTCCGCGTCGCCGATCGTCCGCAGCCTCACCCACACCTCGCGCGGGGCCTTCAGCGCAATCGGGAACTCGGTGCGGCCCACCTTGGTCAGCTCACCCAGTCGCGCCCACGCCTTGCCGTCCTCGCTGGCCTCCACGGTGAGCTTCCCGCTTACATAGTAGTTGACAGCCACTTCCACCGTCGCGTCGGTTTGCTTGAGCATCCCCACCGCGTGGCGATACACGACCTCCTGATCCCGGCCGAACAGCCAGCGGTTGGAGTTGAACCCCGCGGAGAATCGCTCGAGGCAACGATGATCCGTCGCCCCTGGTCCGCCCAGATTGTGCACCGCCTGATAGCGGCCCGCGGTTACCGACTCGCCGTCGCCCAACGGCGTTCCCAGTTCCTCCGGTTGCGAGTGGACTGCGAACGCGGGAGTCAGCGAGACGTCGTCGAACCAGATCGCGCCGTCGGCGTGCCATTCGCCCAGTCGGAAGAACGTCTCGGGCAACTGGTCCGGCGTGCGGAAGTAGAAGTCCTTGCGCTCCCACTCCGGCCCGGCCACGTAGTCGCGGTTGATGATGTCCAACCCCGAAATGGCGATGCGGCCCGATCCGGAGCTCCGCCGCGTCCAGAAGGAGGTGTGGTACAAGCTCGCGGGCTTGAGGCCGAGATAGCCCGAGGCCGACCAGTAGACCGAATCCTCCCCCTTGCCGGTGACGCTGAGGCTGCGCGCGCCGTCGCGCCCCTCCTTCTCCCATCGGCCCACGCCGCCGCTGGAGATGGCCCACTGCGCGGGCGCGTGCTCACCGGCCTCGAAGGAGGGGTTGGGGAGCAGATTGGGGGCCTGGGCGGAGGCGGAGGTGGCCGCGAGGAGGAGGCAAAGTGAGAGCCAGCGCGTCATCGTAGACTCCTTTTTCAACACGACGGCACGAAGGGAATCAATCTTCTTCTTTGTGCATCTTTGTGTGCTTAGTGCTCTTCGTGCTGAGGCCGTTCTCTCTTCAACTCGCGGGGTTGCTGTCCTCTCCGCGTGCCAATCCGTGGCAGGAGTTATGCGCCGATTGCTCTAATCTAAGACGACGCAGTCCTATTCATACTGCGCTTCACGGAGGATCCGATCATCATGACCGAGCCTAACGGCGTACCCGCCGACCCGATCACCTACGGGCGCGACCTCTCCCCCGCGGCCCTGGAAGAACTCGCCGTCAACATCATTCGCGGCCTGGCGATGGACGGGGTCCAGAAGGCCAAGTCCGGTCACCCCGGCATGCCCATGGGGATGGCCGACGCGGCGTTCGTGCTCTGGACAAAGCACCTTCGCCACAGCCCGAGGAACCCCCAGTGGCCCAACCGCGATCGCTTCGTCCTCTCGGCGGGTCACGGCTCCATGCTGCTCTACTCGCTGCTCCACCTCTCCGGCTACAACCTGACGATGGAGGATCTCAAGTCCTTCCGCCAGCCGGAGAGCTGCACCCCCGGCCATCCGGAGCATGACCTTGCGCGCGGCATCGAGACCACCACCGGGCCGCTGGGGCAGGGGTTCGCCAACGGCGTGGGAATGGCCCTGGCGGAGCGGATGACCGCCGCCAAGTACGGCGATGAGATCGTGGATCATTTCACCTACGCCATCGTCAGCGACGGCGATCTGATGGAGGGCGTTTCCCACGAGGCCGCCTCGCTCGCGGGGCACCTCGGCCTGGGCCGGATGATCTATCTCTACGACGACAACCACATCAGCATCGAGGGCAGCACCGACCTGGCCTTCACCGAGGACGTGGGCAGGCGTTTCGAGGCCTATGAGTGGCACGTGCAGAAGGTGGATGGGCATGACCGCGCCGCGGTGGACGCGGCGATCGCGGCCGCCCAACAGGTGCTGGACCGGCCGAGCATCATCATCTGCCGCACGCATATCGCCAAGGGAAGTCCCAATAAACAAGACACCGCCTCCTCTCATGGTGAGCCGCTCGGCGAGGAAGAGGTGAAGCTCACCAAAGAGGCCTTGGGCCTGCCGCTGGAGCCGGCCTTCTTCATCCCCGAGGCGGTGCGCGAGCTGTTCGTGCAGGCGGGTCAGCGCGGCGACGCGGTCATGGAAGCCTGGTCCGCGAAGTTCGCGGCCTGGCGGGAGGCCCACCCCGACCTCGCCGCTTACTGGGAGGCGGCGATGAACCACGCCCTCCCCGTGGGCCTGGCCGACCGCCTGCCCAAGTACGAGGCCGGCGCGGAGGTGGCGACTCGCAACGCCTCCGGAGACGTGCTGCAGGTGCTCTCCGCGGAGGTCCCCGGGCTGGTCGGCGGCTCGGCCGACCTTGCCCCCTCCACCAAGACCAACATCAAGGGGTCTCCGCCTGTCGGCCGCGGGTCCTACGGCGGCAAGAACCTCCACTTCGGAGTCCGCGAGCACGCTATGGGCGGGATGCTGAACGGGATGGCGCTGTACGGCGGCCTCCGCCCCTACGGCGGGACGTTCCTCATCTTCTCGAACTACATGCGCCCGGCGGTGCGGCTTGCGGCGGTGATGGGCCTGCCGGTGATCTACGTCTGGACCCATGACAGCATCTTCCTCGGGGAGGATGGCCCGACCCACGAGCCGGTGGAGCAATTGCTCTCCCTGCGCGCCATTCCCAATCTGGTCACGCTCCGCCCGGCCGACGCGGCCGAGACCGCGGTGGCTTGGATGGCCGCGCTCCAGCACACCACCGGGCCGACCGCGCTGATGCTCACGCGCCAGAACCTCCCGGTGCTCGACCGCACCGACCTCGCCCCCGCCGAGATGCTGCACAAAGGCGGGTACGTCCTGCTCGACGCGCCGGATCCCGAGTTGATTATCATCGCCACCGGCTCCGAGGTGTACATCTCCCTCGCCGCGGCGCGCACGCTGAACGCGGAGGGCCGCCGCGTCCGCGTCGTCAGCCTCCCGAGCTGGGAGCTGTTCGACGCCCAGCCCAAGGAATACCGCGACTCCGTCCTCCCGCCGGCGGTGAAGAAGCGCCTTGCAGTGGAGGCCGGGGTGTCGCTGGGCTGGGAGCGGTACGTGGGCAGCGAAGGGAAGGTGAAGGGCTTCGACCGCTTCGGTGTCTCTGCCCCGTGGAAGAAGATCGCGGAGCACTTCGGCTTCACCGCGGAGGCGGTGGCGGAGATAGCGAGGGAGATGCTGGGGAGGTAGGGAGGTAGGGAGGTAGGGAGGTAGGGAGGTAGGGAGGTAGGGAGGTAGGGAGGT
>CAZUGW010000148.1:0-1955 GCA_964620055.1 uncultured bacterium | reverse complement strand
AGGGAGGGGGCGAGGGAGGCAGGTCATGGCTGGTCCGGTTGCGATCACCATCAGACCGCTTCAGGAGACCGAACTCGACGCCGTCGAGCGGACCTTGCGCTTCGGCGTCCCGGAGAAACACCGCGGCCGCCTGGCGCGCCAGCGAACCGGCAGCGTACTCTACCTGATCGCCTGGCAGGAGAGCTTTCCGGTGGGGCACGCGCTGCTCAAGATCCTCCTCCCGGGCGACGATCCCAGACGGGTGGCGCTGCCGCGCTGCCCCGAGGTGGAGGACTTGCTCGTCCACCCGGAGTGGCGGTCGCGCGGCATCGGGTCCCAGCTTCTCGACGCGGTCGAGCTGGCGGCGCGGGAACGTGGGTATAGTGAGATCGGCCTGAGCGTATCCGTGGACAACGCGGACGCGCAGCGGCTGTACGCGCGGCGCGGCTATGTGGACGCCGGCCTCGGGGTGTTCACCCTGGGCGGCGCGTACCTGGAGGCCGACGGCACGCCTCGTTCCTGGACCGAGACGTGCACGTACCTGGTCAAGAGGCTAAGTAAAAAGTAAAAAGTAAAAAGGCAAAAAGGGGAAGGTGGAGTGGGCTGTTTCGCCTCTTCGAGTTGAGCTATGGTCATGCCTCTCATCTAGGCGTTGTTGGCGGGACTGGCTCTGGTGCTGGGGTGGGCTACGGGCCTGGCCCTGTTCGCCTGGGCCGGGTATCTCATGCTGGTCCTGCTCTTGGCCGGCTTCGTCAGCGTCCGCCTGAGCTACCGCGGGCTGACCGCGACCCGACATCTCTCCGTGGATCGCCTCCGGCCCGGCGACCGCGTGGAGGTGATGGTCCGCGTGGAGAACCATAGCCTCCTGCCCGCGCCCTGGCTGGTCGCCGCGGAATCTCTCCCCGTCGGGCTCCCCATGAGCGGGTTGCGCGGTCGCGTCGTGCCGCTGGCCGGGAGCCGCGGGTTCAGCTTCTCCTACACCCTGGAGGGAGCGCGGCGCGGCTACCATCAGCTCGGCCCCACGCTCCTCCGCACAGGCGATCTCTTCGGCCTGTTCCAGCGCCAGACCGCCGCCGGCGGGACGTCGTGGCTCACCGTCTATCCCAAGATCGTCGCGGTCCAGCACGCCCACTTGCCGTCACGCCGCTACCTCGGCGAATTGCGCACGCGGCAGCGCGTGCTGGAGGACCCCACCCAGACCGTCGGCATCCGCCCCTATCAGCGCGGCGACAGCCTGCGCCGGGTTCACTGGCGCGCCACCGCCCACACCGGGAGGCTGCAGTCCAAGCTCTTCGAGCTCACGGCCCAGCCCGAGGTCACCCTCGTCCTCAACCTGAACCGCGCCGATTATCCCGCCAACCCCGACGACGCGGTCGAGTCCGCGGAACTGGCTGTCACCGCCGCCGCCTCCATCGCCCACCATCTCCTCGACCGCGGCCAGCGCGTCGGCCTCCTCGCCCTGGCGCGCGACCCGGCCGACGCGAGGTCGGAGCGGTTGCCGACCGTCCCGCCAGGGCGCGGGCGCGCCCAGCTCATCGCCCTGCTCTCTCTCCTGGGCCGGGTGGAACTCGGCCCGTCCGATCCGCTGGTTGAGGTGCTGGCGCGGGAGAAAGAGCGCTTCCCCTGGGGGGCCATGGTGGTGGTGATTACGCCGAAGGTGGAACGAGACATCGTCGTGGGGCTGCTCGGCCTGGGCGCGTCCGGGTTCGGCGTGCAGTTGGTCCTGGCCGGTCGCGTCGTGAACGCCCCCAGCCGCGCGGAACTGCGCGCCATCGGGATCAGCGCCCTGCGCGTGCAGTCGGAGGAGGACATTCGTGGCCTCGACCTCTGAGCTAACCGCGGCGGCCGATCCCCTCCGGGCCTGGCGGAGTCTCTGCACCCTCGGCCTGGTGCTTTGCCCCGTGTCCTACCTCTCTCTCGTGGCGATCCGCGTCGCGCCGCTGCCGGGCGCGCTCGCCGCGCTGGGGATCGCGCTC
>CAZUGW010000147.1:6564-8092 GCA_964620055.1 uncultured bacterium | reverse complement strand
GCAGACCCAGCAACTGCTTGACGTCGCGCACATAGGCCATCGCGGAAAGGATCACTGCCCCCCCGAACATGGCCCGCTGCACCATCAGCTTGCGCCCGTACCGGTCGGCGATGTGCCCCCAGAGCGGCGCGACGATGCTCATGGTGAGGCCGGTCCCGCTGGTGAGCAGGCCCGCCCACACCGGGACGCGGGATTCGGGAACACCCAACTCGCGCACGTAGAAGGGGATGAAGGGCATCACGAAGGCGAAGCCGATCATCGCGAAGAGTTGGGCCACCCACATCGTGTAGAGGGTGACGCGCCAGCGCGGATGCCCGTCGGCCTCCGACCGCACCGCCTTCGCCTCCGCCAGCTCCTCGAGCACCTCGACCTCGTCCATGGTGGCACCTGTTGTGCTTATTTCCCCACCCGCCGCACACGACTCCTGCCGAGAGGAGAGCGGAACTCCGGATGGAAGAGGCAAGAGAGGAAAGGAACGATCACAGTGCATCCACGGATGGCAGAAAATCGTTTATCTGTTTACCTGTCTGGCTTTTTGCCTTTTTACTTTTCACTTTTTACTTGAGGTCCCATGTTCCTCGACACCCTCGTCCGCCGGAACTCGGAGCTCATTCGCGCCGCGGTGAACCTGCACCAAGCCGGTGCGATCCCGCCGAATAGCTATGTGCTCGACCTCGACGCGGTGCGGCGCAACGCGCGGCTCATCAAGCAGGCCGCCGACCGTGCCGGGTTGAGCGTCTACCCCATGACCAAGCAGGTGGGGCGCAATCCGCTCTTCCTTCGCGCCGTCGCCCGCGCCGGGATGCCCAAGATCGTGTGCGTGGATTGGAGGGAAGCGCAAATGGTCGCGCGTCAGAAGGCGCAGGTCGGCCATGTCGGCCATCTGGTGCAGATTCCGAGGAACGAGGCCGCGCGGATCGCCGCCCTCGCCCCAGAGGTGTGGACGGTGTTCAACCTGGAGAAAGCGCGCGAGGTGTCCGAGGCGGCCGGCGCGGTGGGGCGCGTGCAGGACCTCCTGCTCCGCGTGGTCGCCCCCGGCGACGTATTCTATCCAACGCATGACGGCGGGTTCCGCCTCGATGTAGTCGTGGAGGCGGCGCGGGAGATCATGCGCCTGCCTCACCTCCGCATCGTCGGTGTGACCAGCTTCCCCACGCTGCTCTTTGACCCGGAGCGGCGCGCAGTCGCGGTCACTCCGAACCTGCACACCATCGTCCGCGCCGCGGAGCGGCTGCGCGACGGGCTGGGGTTGGAGATCACGCAGATCAACGCCCCCGGCACGACGAGCGCCGCCACCATGGACCTGCTCGCCGCGGCCGGCGCGACGCATGTCGAGCCCGGACATGGGTTCACTGGGACGACGCCCTGGCACGCCTACGAGGACCTCCCGGAGAAGCCCGCCATCTGTTATCTCACCGAGATCACCGACGTGAACGCGGACCAGGCCTACGTACTCGGCGGGGGGTTCTTCATTGACCCAGTGATCCCGTCCGACCTGCGTATCTTTTGGGACGTCGACGCGTACGTC
>CAZUGW010000147.1:0-6554 GCA_964620055.1 uncultured bacterium | reverse complement strand
GACCAGGTGCAGGCCCTGGTCGGACGGGAGGGCGATGACACCCTCCACCGCCGCGCCGACGCGATCATCTCTCCACCTGGAGGGATAGACTACTACTCTCTCCTCGACCGCCGCTCGGCCAAGATGGAGATCGGCGATTCCGTGATCTACGGTTTCCGCGTGCAGGCCTTTGCCACGCGCGCATACATCACCGTCCTCCGCGGCCTCTCCCGCGGCGAAGCGAAGGTGGCAGGCATCTACGACGTAAGCGGGAGGAAGGCGTAGGGGCGACTCGTCGCTCCTGCCCTCACCCCTCGTGCTCCCGATACACCTGCACCGCCCGCTTCACGTCGCGCCGGTTGACGTAGGTGCCGATGCGCGCCATGCCCGCCGCCGGAACGCCCTGATATCCGGGCAGGAACGCATCGTTCATCACTTGCTGTCGGTTTCGGATGCCCGCGGCCTTCAGCGCGTCCCGCACCAGCGCGGCGTGCATTTCCCCCACCACCGTGCACAGCAGCACTTGCTCGAAGCCCTCACCCTCCCCATACGCCGGTGGCGCGGTCGCGGCCGGCGCTTCCTCCTCCGGCAGCGCGTGCGCGGCCGGTGCTTCCTCCTCCGGCAACTCATTCACCAGCCAGGAGCCGCAGTCCGGGCAGCGGTGGACCTTGGGAAGATATTCGAACCTACACTCCGGACACCAGGGCATAGCTCGCCTCCACATCCGCAGTATACCACGCGCCAGCGCCCGCCTTAGGCGGGCGCTGACCAGTGATGATGTGACGCAAGGGGTTTCGCGAGCTATCTCTTTGCGGGCGCCCGGTGCGGCGCGGGCTTGGCCGGAGCGGCCGGCGGCTGCGGGGTCGGCTTCGGTCGGTTGATCTGGCTCATGATCATCGGCCAGGATCAATTGTCCGAGCAATTCGCCGACAGGCTTGGTAGTGGCGATGATCCCGCAGACCATCTCCTTCTGGTCGTTCACCGCGAAGAAGACTCCCTTGGCCTCGGGGGCGATCATCAGTACCACCGCGGTCTTGTCCTTGTCGCGCACGGTCATCAGCGGCGACCAGCCCAGGGGGGTCATGAGGCCGGTGTAGTAGCTGATGAACTCGTCGGTCTTGACCTCTTGCTTGGGCTTCATCACCAGCACGGTGATGCGGTCCAGACTCTTGATCGCCTCTTTCGCCGGCTCGATCATGGGCAGGACGGCGGGCAGCATCGCGGCCGGGCCTTCCGTGGCCCTGGGCCCGCCCTGGGCCTGCATCGCCTTCGCCGCCTCTTGCGCCTGGGCGGCGATCGCGTCGATCGCACCGCCCACGAGTTGCACCGCGGCGACGCCATTCACGTCCACCTGGGTCTCGACCACGGCGCCCTGGTAGATCAGCTTCTCCGTCGCGACGCCGCCCTCCGCGGCCCAGGCCGCCGACGCGGCGCACACCGCCGCCAGTAGCACCACGACGCACCACCATCTCATCCCTCGCATGTCGGTTTCCTTTCGTTCGAGAGTAACTCGCAGTAGTATACGCCAAGAGGGCGGGATTGGTTTCACGAAGGGGCTCTCTTTTCGGAGGGGGTTAGGGACTCGGGTCTAGGGTCTAGGAACGGCCTCCTCACCGCGAGCACGACTCCCGGGGGGAGCAACAGGCCGTGCCCGATGCGGGAGAGACAGGTGACAGCTTCTACCTCTCCTACGAGCTCTCCGACGCGAATCTCAGATGCGGTGGATCAGATCGCCGAGATCCACCCAAGGGATGTCGCAGTCGAATCGGTACTGCCTGGACTGCGCCCCGAGGGTGAAGCTCGCCTTGACGATGATGGCCAGTTGAGTCAGCCCATGCGTAGTGCCGCGGAGGCTAACGTGGGGTATGGTCGCCTCCTGTCCGTCGTAGTTCACCCCCTCGTCATCGTGACGCGCCAGATCCTGCCGGAGCACCAACGTATGAGTGTCATTGCCTTGCTTGACCTTGAGGGTACCCTCGGCGTCGGTGACGTTCGTGAGGCCCCACTGCACCGTCTCTACCGGCATCCCCGGCTGCCCGCCGACGGTCATCGTCCAGTACTGGGGATCATTGATCTTCTTCAGGACGTCGAGACTCTGTGCTACCTGGAGAATCCGCAGAATGTCGAGCCGCATCGTATCCGTCCTTTCCCCTAAGAGATTTTCGCAAGCATCCTATCCCGGCGAGCGGTCATTGTCAATGGGAATTCTAGCTTGCTCTATGAACGAGATTGCGCGCCGCCTGCGATGCCACTACTTCAGGCTCCGCAGGTACGTCACGAGATACCACCTCCGCCCCGCCGAGACGGTGGCGCTCAACACGGGGTCGTGTCCCGTTCCCTTGACCATCGCGGCGGCGAGTTGCGGATCGGACAGGGCCCGCACCTTCGCCGTGTCCAGCGCAGGCGGCGGCGGGACGTAACTGCGGCCGACCGTTCCATTCCCATCCCCCCGCGGGCCGTGGCACATCTGGCAGTAGTACCCGTAGTAGATCTCCCCCAGTTTGGTTGCCTCCGGCGTGGGCTTCACGGGGTTCGTGGTGACCCTGACCACGTTGATCCGCGTCGGCGAAGGCGTGTCCTGCGCGAAGGGCTGGGTCCCCTGCGGCATGTCCGGCATCCGCCGCTCGTAGGGTTTGATGGAGGGCGTGGACTTCATGCGCGGGAAGCACGAGAAGGGCTGGCTGCTCACCCCGACTGTGATCACCGCCAGCAAGGCCACGGAGTAGAGCTTCACTTCGCCTTCTCCTTGGGCTTTACCGGCGAGGGCGGGAGCGTGACCTGCTTGGGAGCGGCCCCGCGCGGCGCGGGCTGGGTGCTGGAGTACGTCTCCGCGGGGATATAGGGCGCGGTGCGATACTGCCAGGTGCGAGGCCGGTCGCCATACATCCAGAACGCCAGCGCACCGCGGACCAGCATCACGATCACCAGGCCGAGAACCACCAGCCACGCGACGACGGTTTCTCTCCGTTCCCTCACAGTCCGCACCTCTCGGAAGTAAAAAGGCAAAAGGCAAAATAACCCAACATCTTCTTGCTTCTGTTTTTGCCTTTTGCCTTTTTACTTTTTCCTTTCCCCTAGTAGCTCACCGGGGCGAGCCAGACGTACAGCGTGTAAACCACGATGTAAATGAACATCACAACATAGAACGCGATGAGGATGGGCGGAATACCGCCCTGCGCCACCTCGATGCCCGCGGGGAACTCCTCTCTCTCCTCCACCTCTTCGCGGCGCGACCGCGCCGGGAGGTAGAAGCCCAGGTAGGCGAACACCGCGAGCGTGATCCCGGTCACGATCATCACCACCAGCCAGCGCAGCCAGTTGAGCTCGAAGGCCTGCATCCCCTACCTCTCGTTCTCGTCGGGAGGGTGATTCAACGGCAGATGGCGGGCGCGGTCCTGATCGCGGAACTGCCCCGCCCGGATCGCCCACAGGAACAGGGCCGTGAAGATGGCAACGCCGAGCGCGGAGTAGAGCAGCCATATCGTCACCAGCGTCATGGTTTCACCCTGGGAGCGCAGGTGGCCCGCCATGGCGGTCCGCAGGACCTAGCCACGTCTCGCCTGCCGTTGTTCATCATGGTCTTACTCCCTCCTGCTTCATCGGCGGCCGGTAGGGCAATTGCGGATTCGGCGGCGTCACATAGGAGGCGTCCAGCCCAAAGGGCGGGACCTGGTAGTCGGTGTACCCGACGAAGTTCTGCGCGATGTAGGACGACACAGCCCAGATCTTCGCCGACTCCAACTCCTTCTTGAAATACGGCATCGCGGTGCCGGTGATTCCGTTCATGATCTGGTAGTAGAGCAGCCCGCCCACATACTTGCCCTCCGGCAGGTGGCCCTTCAGGGCGGTGAAGTCATAGGGCGGCGGGTCGAGATCGGGCGCCGCCAGTCCCTTGCCATCTCCCACCGGCCCGTGGCAGCCGACGCAATAGGTCTGGTACACCTCCAGGCCGCGGGCGAGTTCGGAGGGATCGGGCGGGTAGGGGTTGGGCATGTTGCGCCACACCGGTGGTACCAGGGAGTGGAGCCACTCCGTGTTCTCGGCGTAGCCGCGCGCGTAGGCCGCCACCGCCTTCTCCTTCCAGTACTTCTGCCGGGCCACGCGATAGTCCGCGCCTTTGCCGCCCAGGCTCTGCATGTAGGCGGTGAGCAGCTTGATGTTAGTCATTCCCTCATACTCGAAGCGGGGCATGAGCGAAAGCGGACGCGTGGCGCGGGGGTTGAGATAATGCGCGATGTGCCAGTCGTCGGGATGCTCGCCCCCCTCCTGCGAGAGGTCTGGCCCGGTGCGCTCGGAGCCGAGGAGTTGCGGCTCCTGGGCGCGGTAGTCGCCGGCCTGGGCGATGCGCTCCGCTCCGGTGTCCCAGTCCTGAGGGCGGACGTACTGGGAATGGCAATAGGTGCAGCCGTTGGCGATGAAGAGCTTGCGGCCCTGCTCCTCCTCGGCCGTGAGGGGCCGCCAGATCTCGGAGGGGGCCTGGGTGATGGTCATCGTCGGGACCACGACGACCGCGAAAAACGCCGCCCACACCACGGCGAAGGAACCGAAGATCAGCACCGCGGGACTCATCTTCATGGGGCGATGCGCTCCCCGCGCGTCACGGTCATGATGACGTTATACAGGCCCACGTACGCGCCGACGATGATCAGGATGCCGGCCGCCAAGCGCAGTCCCATGTAGGGCGAGATCAGCGGCAAGACGCGATACACCGTCTCCCCGTTCAGCCAGCCCGAGCCCTGCACCAGACCGGCGATGGTAAGCACCACGAAGAACCCCGAGACGCCGATCAGCACCAGCCAGAACTGGAGATTCGCCAGGGCCATGCTGTAGACGCGGCGGCCGGACACCAGCGGCAGGAAGTACCACAGTCCGCCCAGCGCGATGAAGCCGGAGAAGCCCAGCACCGCGATGTGGGCGTGCCCCACCACCCAATTGTTGAAGTGGATGTAGCGCTGCACCGAGGGCAGGGATTGCATCGGTCCCTGCAAGCAGACGAGGAGATACCAGACCGCTCCGGTGTAGATGAACTTGCCCGGCACGTTCTGGACGAAGGCCGCGAGGTTGTCCTTGGTGGTCAGCCACAGGTTGATCAGCACGGTGACCACCGGGATGATCATCCCCACGCTGTCCACCACGGAGATGGTCTTGAGCCACAGCGGCACCGGGGCCTGGAGGAGATGGTGCGCGCCGATGTGCGTGTAGAACGCGAGCAGCGACCAGAACCCGATGAGGGAGAGCGTATGGCTGTAGAGCGGGGCCTTGGCAATGCGCGGCATCATGTAGTAGAGGATGGCCACCGCGAGCGGCGTGAGAAAGAGGCCGAAGATGTTGTGCCCGTAGAACCACAGCCACACCGCGTCCACCGTCCCGGTGAGCGCGCCGGTGGGCCGCCACATCACATTCCCGAATGGGTAGAAGGCCGCGGTCCAGAGCACCCCGCCGACGATATACCAGACGGAGACGTAGAGCAGCTTCTCCCGCCGGTTCACCACCGTCATCACCAGCACGTAGCACACCAGCAGCAGCGCGATCACCAG
The DNA here is from genome assembly GCA_964620055.1 of uncultured bacterium. Taxonomy (GTDB): domain Bacteria; phylum Armatimonadota; class Hebobacteria; order Hebobacterales; family Hebobacteraceae; genus CAZUGW01. The sequence goes on along the minus strand of CAZUGW010000147.1, from coordinate 1,038 downwards.
CAGCAGGTCGGAAGCCCAGATCAACTCCGCGTACTCCCGGCCCTGCGGATAGCCGCACGGGAGCACGAACACGCCCAGGGCCAGGCCGAGGTTGTAGATCCACAGCGCGAGGTTGGCGATCCGTTCGCTGTAGAGCCGCGTGGAGAGCATCACCGGCGCGATGTAGAGACACGACCCCAGCGTCATCAGGCCCACGAACCCGAACAGCACGAGGTTCGTGTGCATCGGCCGCACCCGACCGAACTCCAGCACCGCGATATTCCGCAGCGTGTCCGGCGAGAAGAGCTGGATCGCCGTGAACAATCCGCCCAGCACCGCGAGGGCCATCCACACGGAGGCGGAGATCAGGTATCTCCGGGCGGCGCTATGCTCTTCGGTTGGCAGCAGTTGCATCTCGTCGCCTCGTCGCGATCAATAGTGACACACCGTGCAATCCACCGATGCCTGCTTCTTCCGGTGGCAGTCTACGCAGAATCCCATGGTGATCGGTTGCGGAAGGGTGATGCGGTCCATCTTCTTCACGTCCCCATGACATTCCCCGCAGTCCACCTCCGCAGTGATGTGCACCTGGTGATTGAATCGCACATAATCCGGGACCTGATAGACCCGCACCCAGGGGACCGGCTCCTGGCGCGCATCGTACGCGTGCAATTCCCGGATGGGAGGAAAGTCGTGGATGATGATGTGGTGGCAGAGCAGGCACTTGCTCACCTCCGGCATCCCCGCGTCTTGAGACTGGTCGGCGTAGGCGTGACAGAAGAAGCAGTTGATCTCGCGGTCGCCCGCGTGCACGCGATGGCTGAACGGGAGCGGCTGCTTCGGGCCGACGGGGTAGGGGAAGACCAGCGACTCACCCCACCACAGCAGCAGCGCGAGCACAATCACGCCGCCCAAGACCCAGGCCGCCTTCCTCCACCATCTCGGTTGTCGCTCCTCCTGCGTCACCGCCACTGCTCCTGCTCTTGCCTCAGCGCCAGGTCCAGTTCACTGACCGCGGGGGTGCGCGCCAGGAACGGCCCGGCGGTGAGTACCAGCGCC
>CAZUGW010000146.1:1672-8139 GCA_964620055.1 uncultured bacterium | reverse complement strand
CTCCGATAGCCCGCCTCGGCCTCGGGATCGTTGCCGCCCTGGTCGAGCAGCCAGGCAATTGAGCTGATGTTGCTCACGGTATTGAGGACGTCGTGGAAGAATACACGCTCGAGCACCAGGCGCCGCTTCTCCGCGCTGATGTCGCGCAACACCGCGACGATGAGATCGAAGCCCTCGACCTGCAGGAAGTTGGCTCTCACCAGTAAGTCGAGCGCCCCGCCCTGGGCGCTGTCGCTGATCCGCAGGCGGCACTCCCGCGTCACCGGTTGGCGCGACTCCCAACACTCCACCAGAGCACTTACCGCGCCGCAGTTGACGCAGTGTCTCCCCGTGCCGCACCCGGCCGGCCCTTCGTCGCTGAAGACGCACCCCACCGCCTCCCCTGGGCGCGCCCCCATCAGTTGCTCCCAGCTCTCCAGGCCTAGCATCCCCAGGAAGTGGCTGTTGCAGGCGATCATCTGGCGCCGCGCGTTCAACACCAGCACCGCGTCGGGCACGCTCTCCAGGATCGTGACCGCGAGCCGGTCGGCCAGGAACTTGGCGCGCGCCGCCTGCAACTCCTCCTCCCCGACGCGCTCCGACGAAGCGTAGCAGGTATGGATCTCTGGTTGCTGCCTATCTACGGTCACCCCCGGCCTCTCCTCGACTCACGTTTGCCCCTCATTTCTCAGTCTACCAGAATTGGCGCGGAATATGCCGACTCGGCGCGGGGGCGGCCCGCCTTTCGGCGGGCCGCCTATCGCGTAATCTCTCTGCGGTCAGACGGGTTGCGCTACCAGCCCCGCCTGCTGCAGGATCTTCGGCACGTGATGCCCCCAGCCCAGCGGCATGAGGTGGACGCCGCGACACAAGGGCTTGAGGCCGTTGATGAGTTCGACCGCGATCTCGAGGCTGGTCGCGACCGCATTGCCGCCCTTCTGCCCCGCTTCCTTCGCCGCCTTATCTGCCGCGCCGGCCGCTGCCATCCGCTTGATGAGTTCGTCGGGCACGGTCACGCCGGCGACGTTGGCATTCATGTACTTCGCCATCCCGGCGGACTTGAGCAGCACGATGCCGGCCAGGATCGGGACCTCCAGATGGCTGACCTGATTCATGAACTCGGCGAAAATATTCACATCATAGACGGCCTGGGTCTGGATGAACTCCGCTCCGGCCTCCACCTTCTTCTCCAGCTTCATGATCTGGAGCTCGAGCGGGTTCGCTCCCGGGCTGACCACCGCGCCGAGGCAGAAGTCGGGCTTGCCCGCAAGCTCCGCGCCCATCATGTCGTGACCCTCGTTCAGGCCTTTCGCGACCCTGAGGAGCTGCACCGAATCGAGGTCATAGACCGCCTTCGCGGCCTTGTGATCGCCCAACGTGGGGTGATCGCCGGTGAGGCAGAGCACGTTCTCCACCCCCAGCACCCAGGCCGAGAGCAGGTCGCTCTGGAGCGCCAGGCGGTTGCGGTCGCGGGTGACCATCTGGAGCACCGGCTCCGCGCCCAGGTCCTTGATGAGGTGGCAGGTGGCGAGGGAGCCGACGCGCATCGCCGCGGCCTGGATGTCCGTGACGTTGACGCCGTCCACCATCCCGCCGATGAGCTTCGCCTCCTCCAAGACGTGGGCCATGTCCACGCCCTTGGGGGGGCCGACCTCGCCCGTGACGATGAACTTGTCGGATTGCAGTACCGGTCGCAGGCTCATTTCTTCTCCCCCTCGGAGGTCATCTGAGGGCGCAACCCGGGGTGGATCTGCGCGTCCTTCGGCGGCATGTAGGAACGCAGCGCGTCGAGCGCGTTCCGCTCCTTCATCGCGTTGTAGATGAGCAGCCAGGCGCAATCGCGATCCGGGCTCACCTCGCACTTCCCGTCGGCGGTGGTGCCGCCGCAGGGACCGTTCTGCAGGCCCTTGGAGCACCGGGTAACGGAGCAAATGCCCGCGGTGTACTCCAGCGTACACTGCCCGCAAGCCGAGCAGAGCTCGCGGAAATGGTTCTGCCGCTCCACGCACCCGAGATAGAGCGTGTTGTTCGCGGTATGCACCGGCTTGTCCTGGGCGAGGGCGGCGGTCTGCGCGCCCGTGCCGCAACTCATCACCAGCACGGTCTCGGCCCCTTCGTAGGCTTCCTTGTTCTCCCGCAACTGGCGCTTCAGGCCCAGCAGGTGGCACCCCGGCTCCCCGATCATGGTCCCCGTGACGGTCTTGCCATGCTCGGCCAACACGTCGGCCATCTGCTTGACTTCCGGCTCGCCGCCGGTCTTGATGACGGAGGCGCAGTCGCTGCATCCGATGATGAAGACCTTGTCGTACCCTTTCAGGTACTCCAGGATCTCCTCCAGGGGTTTCGGCTCGCTGATAGTCATCTTGGACTCCTCACTTGCTCTCCCGATCTATGTCAGAGACCCAACTGCCACTTCGCCGCGGTCACGGTATTCCGCAGCAAGAGGGCAGTGGTCACGACTCCCACGCCGCCTGGCACAGGCGTAATCAGCGCGACCTTGTCCTTCGCGCCCTCGAAGTCCACGTCGCCATAGGTCGCGGTCTTGCCGGTCGCCTCATCCCTCACACGAATGGTCGCTACGTCTATCACTATGCTACCCGGTTTCAGCATTTCTCCCGTGATCAGCCCGGGCTTGACGCCCACCGCGGTGACAAGGATATCGGCGCGGCTGGTATGGGCCGCCAGGTCGCCCCGCTGGCTGGTGCCGATGTGGCAGACGGTGACAGTGGCGCCGGCCAGCTTGTCCGTCTTCCCCTCCGCGTCGGTGGTGATGTACTTGTCCATGAGCAGCAGGGCGACGGGCTTGCCCACGATCTCGCTGCTCCCGATCACCACCGCCTCCTTGCCGTAGCAATCCACGCCGGTGGAGCGCAGGAGCTCGATCACGCTCATCGCCGTGCACGGCGCAAGCCTGGGCTGGCCCAGCACCACCCGGCCCAGGTTGGCGGGGCTGATCCCGTCCACGTCCTTACGGGGGTCAATGATCGCCTGCAGGTCCTGCCCATTGATGCCTTTGGGCACCGGCATGAGCAGGATCACGCCGTGCACGGAGGCGTCCGCGTTCAGGGCCTGGATCACGGCCGCCAGCTCCGCCTGCGTGGTCTCGGCGGGAGGCTGGTCGAGTTGATACGCGATCCCCACCTCCTCGCAGGCCCTCTGCTGGGCGCCCGCGTAGAACTTGGCGCCCGGGTTGTCCCCGGCAAGCATCGCCACCAGCCGGGGGGCCACGCCCTCGGCCTTGAGGGCCTCCACCTCGGCCTTCACCTGGGCGCGGATTGCTTCCGCGATCGGCTTTCCTTCGAGCAATGCCATCTCAATTCGCCTTTCGTACGGCCAGGATGACCTTCTCCCATACCTCGCGGCCGAGCGTCTCGGACTCGCGAACCAGGGGTTTCAGCTCGTCGTTGATGCGCTTGACGTAGGCCTGATCCTTAATGCTCACCAGATTGATCTCGACGTTCAGCACCGCGCACTCCAGCGCGGCCAGTGCGAACTTCGCGGCCACGCCCACGTCAGTGATCAGATTCGGGTTGCCCTTGTCCACCAAGGCCGCCGCGACCTTCAACACCGCGTGCGAACACCGCGTGGCCGCCAGCGGAATCGCCGCCGCGGATTTCAGCGCCTCCTCAACGGCCGCCGCCCGCGCCGCCTTCTCGTCATCGGTGCTTTTCGGGAGCTTGGAGGCGGCCGAAACTCCACCATAGGCCTCGGTGTCGGCCTGGGTGAGCCGCTGCAACTCGCCGCGGAGCCGTTCAGACTCCGCGAGCAACGCGCGCACCTCCTCCTCAACCGCCGCATACTTCTCCCGGCCCACGGTGAAGTTCGCCACCATGCTGTTCAAGGCCGCCCCGAGCGCGCCAACTAACGCCGCCGCACTCCCGCCGCCGGGGGTGGGCTGGCCGGAGGCGAGGGCGTCGAGGTAAACATGCAGAGGTTCCTCAAAGTAGCTCAAGATACCCTCCCGCGGTGGCATTCCGCCGCGTGAGATCGCTGGCGGGAAGACGGACGATAGGGCATAATACGGAATGAAAGAGGATGGTACAGATGGCTGGAAATGGCACAAGCCTCAATATCAAGGACCCCGAAGCGCGACGTCTCGCCAAGGAGATTGCCGAGACCACGGGCGAGACCATGACTCAGGTCGTGATCAGCGCCCTGCGGGAGAGACGCGAACGCCTGCGACGGCGCGATCCCGAAGCGTTGCTGGCCGATATTCTGGCTATTGCCGAGCGAGCGTCTGCACATATCAAGCGACCCTATCTCGATCACGCGGACCTTCTCTACGACGAACATGGACTGCCCAAGTGATCCTGGACACCTCGTCCAGCTGGCCCGAGCTTCATACTATGGACGAAACCACTTCATCAATTCCGTCACCACCAGTGCGTGCCCAACTGCGCTTGGGTGGTTCGGGCTAGACATGAGGTCGGCAAGTTCAACGCCTGCCTTCACGCGCTGGTTGAACGCGGCAAAGCTATCTACCAGTCCTACCGAATGTTCTGCCGCTAACTCCTGCACTTGCTGCGCGAGCTGATTCAAGGGATCATCAGGATCGTTGAGTGGCGTTCTTTGGTCCGGGGTCGGGGTGAGCAGCAGCACCTTGATGCTCCGCTCCTGCGCCCGCGCAATCATTTTCTCCCAGGCGGATTGGGAAGCTTCCACGGGGAGGTCGCGATCGTTGAGCGCGTAATCGATAGTGATGACATCCGGTCGCAGGGAAAGCACATCCCGCTCGAAGCGCTCGGCCCCGGACACCGAGTCTTCGCCTCCGACCGCAGTGACGATCACATTGATCTGCACGGTTGGATAGCACTTCTTGAGTTCCAGAAAGAGCTGGTGAGGATAGGCCTTCGGACTGTTGAGTTCCGGCCACTCGAAAAGGCCTGCCGGTACGCTATGCCCGTGGCAGACGACGGTAATGGTGCGATGCTCCGGCCACTGCTTCTTCAGTTCAGCCTTGATCTCGGCCAGGTAGGTAGCCGGGGCGGCACCGGGACCTTCTTCGTTAGCTACAGGCGCGTTGGCAGTCTGCAGATCCATCTGTTTCTCTTTCACCTCTGCGAAGCCCGATCCCCGCCACCGCTGGCTTCTCGCAGTTCCACTTTCTCCAGGATTCGCATCGATCCGAGGTAACTCACCAGACCGATTCGCGCGATAGTTATCTTTCCAAACTCCCGGAGTGCTTGCAGCGGCTTGCTGGCGAGGTGCTCTTTGCTCTCTCGGATGTGGCACACTCCCATGTGTGGCCACCAACTCCCGGGCAGGTCCTCTTCGCGCCACGGAGCAAAGGGCCAGTTTGCCTTCGCATGCACCTCGGCGTGCCACTGCAACAGCGCTTCGATGGGTTCGGGCAGGAGGGCGCAGGCGAGGCCGCCGTTTCCTCGAGATTCCAGCAGAGAGACCGGAACTGTGATCGCGGAGACATCGCGGAGCCGCGAGGCGAATTCGGCCTGTGCCAAGGCAACCTGAATCTGGGTCACCTCCCAAGTAGCCAACGTAACATGCAACTTGGCACCACGCTTTAGATCACTGTCAAATTCCTCAATCTCAGAAACTTCCAGGCAAAGCGGAATGAGCCGCGCTTCATCTCCTTGGCTGAGGAAAGCCTGCAGCGCCAGGATACCCTTGCTCTCATTACTTGGACCTTCATGGTTGCCCATGCTTGTCCCGCCTCCACGCCTCATAGCCTATCTCGCTCCAGGCTTTGAGGTTGCCGATACACACACCGTTGTCATTCTGGTGCAAGGACTCCAGACTAGCACATGGGAACTCCTGACATTGTCCGCAATGGCCATGCCCCTTGGCGATGCAGCACTTGGCCACTTCGCACTCTCCCCAGAACATCTTTCCTTGGGCGGTCGGACAACCGGGGCAGCCATCTGATTCTCGATGCTTGCAGACCTCGCAGTCACATCCGCAGCGTCCCATGAAGAGGTCGGCCATGCGTTCGTCCTCTTTTCTAGAACAACCCAACGACCCGCCCCTCCGCGTCGATATCCACGTTGAAGGCGGCCGGGCTGCTCGGCAATCCCGGCATAGTGGTGAAGGTGCCGAGCAGCGGGTACAAGAACCCCGCGCCCGCGCTGGGGCGGATATCCCGGATGGGGACGCGGAACCCGGTCGGGCGGTTCTTCAGATTACCGTCATGGGACAGCGAGAGGTGGGTCTTGGCCATGCAGATCGGCAGGTTGCCGAGCCCCCAGCGCGTATAGGTCTCGATCTTCCGCTCCGCCACCGCGTCGTAGTCCACCCCGTCGGCGCCATAGATCCTGGTGGCGATGGTCTCGATCTTCTGCTTGATGGAGGCGTCGTCGGGGTAGAGCAGTTGGAACTGCGACGGCTTCTCGCAGGCCGCGACCACAGCCTCGGCCAGCTCGCGGCCGCCTTCGCCGCCCTTGGCCCACACCTCGGAGAGATAGGCCCCTTCCGCCCCGGCCTGGACCGCCATCTTCCGGATCAGTTCCACCTCGGCGTCGGTGTCCTCGGTG
>CAZUGW010000146.1:0-1662 GCA_964620055.1 uncultured bacterium | reverse complement strand
TGTAGTCGAGCTGCGGGACGGGCTGGAGGTTGAGCACGACGACCGGCACGCCGAAGAGCCGCGCGTTCTCTACATGCTTGGCGAGGTTGGCGCAGCCCTTCTCCAGGGCCGGCAGGTTCTCCGTCACCAGTTCCGGCGGCAGCGGCTTGCCGGGGCGCACGTTGCCCACGCCGCCATGCATCTTCAGCGCGCGCACCGTGGCCACGATCACCACACAGTTCGGCGCCAGGCCCGAGGCGCGGCACTTGATATCCATGAACTTCTCCATCCCCAGGTCCGCGCCGAAGCCGGACTCGGTGACTACGTAGTCCCCGAGCTTGAGGGCGATGCGGTCCGCGATGATGGAGGAGTTGCCCTGCGCGATATTGGCGAACGGCCCCGCGTGCACGAACACCGGGGTGTGCTCCAGGGTTTGCATCAGGTTGGGCATCAGCGCGTCTTTGAGCAGGACTGCCATCGCGCCCGCGGCCCTGAGCTGCTCCGCCGTCACCGGCTGGCCGTCCCACGTCTGGGCGACGATGATGCGGCCCAGGCGCTGGCGCAGGTCCTGCAGGCTGGTGGCCAGCGCGAGGATGGCCATCACCTCGCTCGCCACGGTGATATCGAAGCCCGTTTCCCGGGGGATGCGGTTCTCCCCGCCCAGGCCGGCGACGATGTTGTACACGCCCCACTTGTCGTTCAGGTCAATCACCCGCCGCCAAGAGATGGTGCGGGGGTCAATCCCCAGTTTGTTGCCGTGCTTGAGGTGGGCGTCAATCATCGCCGCCAGCAGGTTGTTGGCGATGCCGACCGCGTGCACGTCCCCGGTCAGGTGGAGGTTGAAGTCCTCCATGGGGATGACCTGCGAATAGCCGCCGCCCGCGGCCCCGCCCTTGATTCCGAACACCGGCCCCAGGCTGGGCTGGCGGATGCAGGTGATCACGTTCTTGCCGATCACCCCCAGGGCCTGGGAGAGGCCGATGGTGGTGACGGTCTTGCCTTCGCCGAGGGGGGTGGGGGTGATCGCGGTGACGTCCACGTACTTCCCGTTGGGCCGGTCCTGCAGGCGCTTCAGGACGTCGAGGTGGACTTTCGCCTTGTACCGCCCGTAGAGGTCAAGCTCGTCCTCCACCAGCCCGAGCTTGCCCGCGATCTCCATGATCGGGCGCATGGCTGCGGCTTGTGCGATCTCAAGATCACTCTTCACTGGATCTCTCCCAGAGTACAATTGACGGTAAGCGCCGGCGGCGGCGATCCACGTTCCCTCGCCCGCCGCGCCCTGCCGAGGCACGCGAAAAAAGCCCCGCCGTAAGCCTGGGCCGCGGCCTTAGCAGACAGGTTCTCCGGCGAGCGCGGTTTTCCCCCTGGGGAAGTGCAAGAATTCACAAGCTGGGTGAGCGGACACCGGAAGCGAGTCAGTTAGGAGGGGCTAGGACCAGTCGCGAGGTCGGCACACGGTGCAGCGCGCCTGCCGGGGCTGCCTATGGACGACGGCGGGCGCCTGCCAAGGTACAGGCCGCCGCTTCCTCTAGCCTTGTCGCGGTGTCCCGTGTATAATGCGTTGGTTGACATAGCGGAGCGGAAGCATGCGCTTCTTCCATCTCACTTCACCTTTCTTGATACAGGGGGCCATCCCTCACAGGCCGAAGCAACCGCACCGGAAACGCCGCGACACTGCCTCCG
>CAZUGW010000145.1:4288-8200 GCA_964620055.1 uncultured bacterium | reverse complement strand
CTCGCCTGCACGCTCTACTTGTACCTGTACAAAGGCCTCCCCCTGCGTCAGGCGCAGGCGTGCCAACTCACGTGGCGCTATGGGCACTGGCCGACCCGGAAGGCGAAGGCCATGGACCGCTTCCTCGACCTCTACCGCGAGACTGCCCGCGGCCTACCGCTGCGCGAGTGGGCGGTCGAGAAATACCCGGAAGTGTACGCGGCGCAGGGGTGAAGCAGGCACCGTACTGTCAACCCTCTCGCGCCGGGCAGGAGACTCGCCCTCGCCACGCCGTCGCGGGAGTACCTGCCCCCGCATGGGTTCACGTTCCGGGCGAAGCAAGGGGCGGTGGATGTCGGGGCGTTGGAGGGGAGGTGGGAGGTGAGGAGGCGGAGGGAACGGCGAGTCAACATAAGGGGCACGACTCACGTGATCTCCCGCGGGAGGTTCCCCGGGCTAGCAGGGCGTCGCGCCCCGCGGCCGTTCCCGCCCGTGACTACCTTCCGCGCCTTGCCCAGTGGCGCGGCCTGCGCTATACTCAGACTATGGCAGAAGACACAGCCGCCCGATGGTACGAGCAGGCGAAGCGCGACCTGACTGCGGCGCGCGACAGCCTCGCGACCGGTCACTTCGAATGGGCCTGCTTCCAGTCACAGCAGGCCGCCGAGAAATCGCGCAAAGGGTACCTCCTGGGCGCCGGTCGGCCGCATCCGATCACGCATTCGGTGAAAACGCTGATTGCGGAGTGTGAGAAGCTCGAGCCGAGTTTCCGAGAGCTGAGGTCCAGCGCCGAACTGGATCGGCCTTACGTGACCACCCGCTACCCTGACGCCCTGCCCGACGACATCCCTGCCAACCACTTCGACGCGGAGGCGGCCGACAGATGCCTTTCCCTAGCATCATCCGTGATCGCGTTCGTGACGAGATCGAGCGGGAGCTAGCCGACCTGCTTCCGCGCCTTGTCGCGGCGCTGCACCCGCAGCAAGTCATCCTCTTCGGGAGCGCCGCGCGCGGTCGCGCGGGTGAGATGAGCGACATAGACCTTTGCGTGATCGCCCCCACCGACCTCAAGTTCCACGACCGCATGGGCGTCGTGCTCGACCTCTATCACGGCGATCGCGAGCTTCAAGTCTTAGTCTACACGCCTGAAGAGTGGCAACGGATGCTCGCGCAAGGGCGCGACTTCATCCGCACCATCGCCTCGGAGGGAAGGGTGTTGTACGCGGGGTGACAGGGCGGCGGCCGGGGGCCAGGGAAAGGCGAGAGGCGGAAAGAGGTGGGTCCCGGCCTTGGGAGGGCGGGAGGACCGAGAACACCGGTAGTTAGCGCAAGGAACGCGCCCTCCCGCCGCAGAATCAACCCCGCATACCCGAGGGGGAACGGCGAGCGATGCTCCAGACGCAACTGATCTACTGCGGCGATAACCTCCAGAAGCTGCGCGAGTTGCCCGACGCGTGCGTGGACCTGATCTACATTGATCCGCCGTTCAACAGCAACCGGAACTACGAGGTCTTCTGGGGGGACACGCAGGAGCGGCGCTCCTTCAACGACCGCTTCGGGGCGGTAGAGCACTATATCTACTGGATGCGTCCGCGGGTGATGGAGCTCTACCGCGTCCTCAAACCCACCGGTAGTTTCTACTACCACTGCGACTGGCACGCGGACGCGTACGTGCGCGTCATGCTCGATCAGGTCTTCGGGGCGAACTCCTTCAACACGCACATCATCTGGCGGCGGACGAACGCGAAGGGGCTGGCGTTTCGCTCTTTTCCGAACAACCACGATTCCATTTTCTTCTACACCAAAGGGAAGAAGCACACGTTCAACCGGCAGTACTTGCCGCATGATGAGAAGTACATTCGGGAGTTCTACAAGTACACTGAGCCCGGAACCGGCCGGCGTTACCAACTCGCCGATCTGAGCAATCCGAACCCGAACAGGCCGCACCTCACCTACGAGTTCCTAGGCGTGACACGCGTTTGGCGCTGGACAAAGAGCCGGATGGAGAAGGCGTACGCGGAGGGCCTGGTCGTTCAATCAGAGGAGGGGGGCGTCCCACGTCTGAAGCGCTATCTGGACGAGCAGGAAGGCATTCCTATAGACAGTATCTGGACCGACATTCCGCCGATCCAGTCCCACTCCGGTGAGTCCCTGGGCTGGCCGACGCAGAAGCCGCTGGCGCTCCTCGACCGGATCATCAAGGCGTCCACCAACAAAGGGGACGTGGTGCTCGACGCGTTCTGCGGTTGCGGGACGACACTGGTCGCGGCGGAGAATCTGAAGCGGAAGTGGATCGGGATAGACGTCAGCCCCACGGCGTGCCGAGTGATGGCGCAGCGGCTGAAAGAGCGCTGCTTCCTGAGAGAAGGAAAGGTCTTCTGGGTGCGCGATCTGCCGAAGACGGTGGAGGAACTCCGCAAGTACCCGCCCTTCGAGTTCGAGAACTGGGCGGTCACGGCGCTGAACACCGTCATCAGCAACGGCCAGGCCATCGCCAACCGGGCGCACGTGGGAGACATGGGGATAGATGGGCGGGTGTACTCGGCGACCCTGGAGAAGGACAAGCGGTCGGGTTACGACCTGTTCGGCGAGGCCGACCGCTGGTTCCCGGTGCAGGTGAAGCAGAAGCTGAAGGCGGGTCGACCGGACATAGACGCGTTCGAGACGGCGATGCAGCGGCAGGGGCGGGGCAAGGGGTTTTTCGTCTCCTTCGGCTACACCCGCGACGCGCTCCTCGAGATCAAACGCGCCGCGCGAGAGCACAACCTGGAGATCATCCCGGTGACGGTGCAGGAGATCTTGGAGGAGGAGGTGCGGTTTCGGGTGTGAAGGGGGGAGCCGGGAGCCCGCTAGGCGATAGAGGGGAAGAAGGCTTCGGCGCTGCCATGCCCGAAGGAATCCAGCGGCCGCCGTGCCGGTGATGATCCCTCGCGATGCGCCGAACTGCACCGCTCGGAATGACAGACCGGGGGAGCGCGAGGAGTGGATTGACGGGGTGATGCCCGTGGGTCCGACCTCCGGTCGGACACTCCGCGCGACGCTTGCTCGGCCGGAGGTCGAACTCACAGGAGGCGGCTTGACGCGGAGGGCTTCTGACCCCTAGACTAGGCGGTGGAACATGGCCCCCTGTGTTTCCGGGAGTGCGGATGAAGGCGTTGCGCTGGTTAGGTCTGGTCCTGCTGGGCTGCCTGGCCGGAATCTGGTCGTCTGCAGAGACGGAAGCGGCGGCGCCGCAGATCCCGCCTACCGCCCTGATTCTCTACGACTCCTCCCCTCCTTACGGATGGATGGGGGAGTTGTACGCCGTTCAGCTCGCCAACTTGCTGGGGCATTTCCCGATGGACTGGACGATCCAGCCGGTGGAGGATTACGCCCCCGGGCAGGTCGAGAACTACCGCGTCACGTTCTACCTCGGCTCCGAGTTCGACAGCCCGCTCCCGCCCGCGTTCCTCTCGGACGTGATGACGACAGAGAGAACGGTCTGCTGGATGGGGTACAACCTGTGGGAGATCGCCTGGGATGAGGAGGGGTGGTGGAACCCGGCCTTCACCGCGCGTTATGGCTTCCAGTTCGCCGGGGTGGATGGCAGCGGCTTTCCGGAGGTGCTCTACAAAGGCGAATCGTTGTCGAAGGACGTGTCCGATCCCGACATCGGCGCGACCCTGATCCTGGACCCCGGCCTGGCGACGGTGCTGGCCACCGCACACCGGCCGGCGGCAGACCCCGATCCCGAGGTTTCGTGGCCCTACGTGGTGCACTCCGGCCAGCTCTGGTTCTTCGCAGACATGCCGTTTTCCTATGTCTCGGAGGAGGATCGGTACCTGGCCGCGTGCGATCTGCTGCACGACATCGTTGGCATTGACCATCCCGAGAGCCACCGCGCGCTGATCCGCCTCGAGGACGTGGACCCCACCGCCAAGGCGAACGATCTGC
>CAZUGW010000145.1:1310-4278 GCA_964620055.1 uncultured bacterium | reverse complement strand
GCCAAGGACATCATCATCTCCGGCGGCGAGAACATCTCCTCGATCGAGGTCGAGGGCTGCATCTACGAGCATCCGGATGTGCTCGAGGTGGCGGTGATCGCGAAGTACCGGGACCCCCTGGGGGCGAGCGGAGGAGGCGAGGCGACGCTGTCCAGTTCGCCGAGCGTGGTGAACGCGCTGCAGTACATGGTGAGCCGAGGGGGGCAGATCATCGAGCACGGATTCACGCATCAGTATGATGCCACGCCCAACCCCTATAACGGCCGGACGGGGGATGACAGCGAGTTCTTCCTGAGTTCGTGGAGCGTCCAGGGCGGAACCAAGCTTCTCGCTCCCATGCCCGAGGACTCGGTGGCGTGGGTGAACGACCGCATTGACCAGGGACTGGCGGAACTGACGGCGTGCGGCTTCACTCCTCTTGCCTGGGAGACCCCGCACTACGCCGCCAGCGCGCTCGACTCCCTCGAGTTCGGGAAACGGTTCGATCTGTGCGCAGGGCGAGTGCTCTATTTCGATCTGACCGGAGCGCATTTCGCGGGGCAGTTCTACCCTTACCCGACGCGGCGCGATATCTATGACCAGCGCATCTCGCCGGAGAACCTGGGCAACGTGGCGCCGCAGCCGTTCTACGACTATCCCGCGCGATTCCCGGAAGATATTGTGCGGGCGGCCCGCAAGAGCCTGGTGATCCGAGACGGCTGGGCAAGCGCGTATTTCCATCCCTTCCTGAACCTGAACTACTTGCGAGACATCGTCGAGGGAATAGAGGCGCTCGGCTATACCTATGTCTCGGCGCCGACGCTGATCGCCGAAGCCGGGCCGGACAAGGAGATCGCGGCCGGCGGGTCCGCGGTCCTGGAGGGAGCGGCTTCTGACGGCACAACCCCGTACAGCTACTCCTGGACACCGACGGCGGACCTGAGCGATCCTCGGGCGGCCCGTCCTACGGCCACTCCGAACCACACCGCCGTCTATCAACTGACGGTGACCGATCGGGCCGGGGGCGAGGATAGGGATCTCGTGACGGTGACAGTGGTCTGGCCGATACCGAGAGCGGATTTCAGCGCCAGCCCGACGCGGGGCACAGCCCCGTTGGCGGTGAGCTTCACGGACGCCTCGACCCATAGCCCCACTTCGTGGTCCTGGAACTTCGGCGACGGCAGCACCGCGACGGAGCAGAACCCCAGTCACACCTATGCGAACCGCGGCGGGACGACACTGCGGAGGACGGTGAGCTTGACGGTGAGCAACGACGGCGGCTCAGACACCAAGACCGTGATGGATGGCATCACCGTCACGCCGCCGGCGCCGGGGGCCGGCTTCTCGGCCTCGCCGACGAGTGGCACGGCGCCGTTCGCGGTGAGCTTCACCGACACCTCGACCAACAGCCCGACGTCGTGGTCGTGGAACTTCGGGGATGGCGGGACATCCACGGAGCAAAATCCGAGCCATACCTACACGAATACCGGCGGGATGACACTGCGGAGGACAGTAAGCCTCACCGTCACCAATGACGGCGGATCGGACACAGAGACGAGGGCGGACCTGATCTCAGTGGTTCCTCCTGCGCCGTCCGCGGAGTTCACGGCCACCCCCGCCAGTGGCACGGCCCCGGTCGCGGTGCAGTTCGCAGATGCCTCCACCAATAGCCCCACCTCCTGGAGTTGGAGTTTCGGGGATGGCGGCGCCTCCACAGAACAGCATCCTAGCCACACGTACACGAACGCGGGTGGAACGACGCTCCGGCGCACGGTAAGTCTGACCGTGAGCAATGACGGCGGGTCCAACACGGAAACGAAGGCGGACTTCATCTCCGTGGTTCCCCCCGCTCCGGTAGCGGCCTTCACTGCCAGTCCCGCGACGGGGACCGCGCCGCTCACGGTCAGCTTCACGGATACGTCGAGCAACAGCCCCACCTCCTGGTCGTGGGACTTCGGCGATGGGGGGACCTCCACGGAGCAGCATCCCAGCCATAGCTATGGCAATGGCGGAGGAACCACGCTCCACCGGACCGTGAGTTTCACCGCGAGCAACGATGGAGGGTCGGACACGGAGACCAGAACCGACTGCATCACCATCGTGCCCCCCGCGCCGGTCGCGGACTTCTCGGCCACGCCTACCACCGGGGTCGCGCCGCTCACGGTGACCTTCACCGACGTCTCGACGAACAGCCCCACTTCCTGGGTTTGGGATTTCGGCGACGGTACGACGTCCGCAGAGCAGCACCCCTCTCACGTTTACGAGAACCCTGGAGGAACGACGCTGACGCGCACGGTCAGCCTGACGGTGACCAATGACGGCGGGTCAGACACCAGCGCGAAGGAGGATCTCATCTCCGTCGTGCCTCCGGCACCCGCCGCGGAGTTCACAGCCAGCCCCACGACGGGGACCGCACCGCTGGTGGTCAGCTTCACGGATGCCTCCGCGAACACGCCTACCGCGTGGAGTTGGGATTTCGGGGACGGTGGCGCTTCGACCGAACAGAACCCGACCCACACCTATGAGAACGGCGGCGGAACTAACCTCTTGCGGACGGTGACTCTGGCGGTGTCGAACGAGGGCGGGTCGGATACGGAGACGAAGACGGATTACATCACCGTCTCGCCGCCCGCGCCGGTCGCGGACTTCGCCGCCGCGCCGACCGAGGAGACGGCCCCATTCACCGTGAGCTTCTCCGATCTCTCCACCAACAGCCCGACCTCCTGGTCGTGGGACTTCGGGGACGGGAGCACCTCGGCCGAGCAACACCCCAGTCACGAGTACGCGGAGGCGCGCCACTACACCGTCGCGCTCACGGTGGCCAATGACGGGGGATCGGACACCGAGACGAAGGTGCATCACATCACCTCCCGATTCGCCGACGTTCCGCCGGACTACTGGGCCTCCAACCAGATCATGGCCTGTGTGGAGGCAGGAGTAGTCTACGGCTACTGGGATGACACGTACCGACCGGAGTTGGGGGTGGACC
>CAZUGW010000145.1:0-1300 GCA_964620055.1 uncultured bacterium | reverse complement strand
CTGTGCCGACAGGTCCGGCCACCGCGACGTTCGGCGATGTGCCGACAGGCCATTGGGCGTACAAGTACGTTGAGTATGCCCATGCAGTAGGCGTGGTGGGCGGCTACTGGGACGGCTACCATCCGGGGGCCGTCGTGGATCGCGCACAGATGGCCGTGTACGTGTCGCGGGCGATGGCAGGCGGCGATGCGAACGTGCCAGATGATCCCGACGGCACGCCGTTTTTCTCCGATATCCCGAGCAGCCACTGGGCTTACCGGTACGTGGAGTACTGCCACGATCAAGGCGTGGTGGGCGGGTATTGGGATGGCTATCACCCCGAGGAGGTGGTGAACCGCGCGCAGATGGCGGTGTTCGTGGCGAGGGCGTTCGCGCTGCCGATGTAACCGCGCGGTGGAACATGGCACTAGGAGAGAGGGACGCCGGAGGTCCGGCGTCCCTCGCGTTATTATCGGCAGGGATGCGAAACACGTGATCGAGTGGCTTTTCTCCGGGCACGGGCAGGCGGTGACGGCGGCCGTGGTGTTGATCGCCTTCGCGGGGCTGTTTCTGTCGCGCTTCGGTTCGCCGGTGCGATGGGTGGGGGTAACCCTCGCGGCGGCTTTGCTGGACCAGGAGGTGAAGGCGCTGCTGCTGCGCGAGCTGCCCGTGGACGGCTACTACCACACCTACCTCTTGCTGAACGGGTGGTTGCGGATCAAGTACTATCACAACGACGCGCTGGGGTTCGAGGAGCCGTTCCCGTTCCTGCTTGTCAGCACCGTCGTTCTCGCCTTTTTCCTGTTGGTGCTGTATGAGCGACTGGAGCGAACCGAGTATCGCATGGCCGCCGCGACGGAGGCCGGAGGCGCGCTCATCGTGGGGGGATTACTGGGGATTCTGCTGGACCGCGTGCGGCTGGGCTACGTGGTTGATTACCTCCTGATCGGCCGGCTGATCTACAACCTGGCCGATCTGATGACGATTGTGGGACTGGCGACAATAGCCGCGCGGGTGCTCGAGGTGGGGACGCAGGCGCACCGCCAAGGGCTGGGCTTGCGGGACCTCCTCTCCGCCCGGGCGACGGGCGAGGCGGAGACGATTGCGCCGGGAGTGACGGTGATCTCGCACCGGTATGAGCGCCGCCTGCCGCGGTGGGTGCTGGTGGTGGTGATGGTGGCGCTGGGTGCGGTGGTGCTGGGGTGCATCTGGCATGTGGGAGGGGCGGGGGTCGCGGGCTAGTCGTCGTGGTCTGTGACGACGGTCCCTCCGTCTTCCACCACCACGACTGGGGCCGGGTTGGCGTCGCGGTACCAGAGGA
>CAZUGW010000144.1:5583-8232 GCA_964620055.1 uncultured bacterium | reverse complement strand
TGAATGTCCCGACCATCGTAGTCACGGCCGGGCCGATGCTGGCGGGGGACTGCAGTTGCATCTCCGATTCGCTGCTGGTGGTCGCCGAGAAGTTCCGCGCCGAGGGCAAGTCCGACCAGGCGAAGGCCGCAGAGCGGATGGCGCAGGGCCACGTGATCTACGGCGACGGGTACTATGGCGCGGGCTGGCGCAAGCGCGGCCTGCTCACCGACGACGAACTGACCCAGCTCGAGATGGCGGCCTGCCCCGGCATCGGCTCCTGCCAGGGGCTATACACCGCGAACACGATGGCCTGCCTGACGGAGGCGTTGGGCATGTCGCTGCCCCGGTGCGGGACGGCGTTGGCGGTGTCGGCGGAGAAGCGCCGGATCGCCTATGCCTCCGGCGAGCGGATCGTGGAACTGGTGCAGGAAGACGTGCGCCCGCGGCAGATCCTCACCGAGGCGGCGTTCCGCAACGCGATACGAGTGGACAACGCGCTGGGCGGGTCGAGCAACACCGTGCTGCATCTGCCGGCGATCGCGCACGAGGCCGGCGTCACCGTGCCGATAGAGTGGTTCGATGAACTGGCGCGAACGGCCCTGCACATCACCGACCTCCTGCCCGGCCCGACCGCGCAGCACGCGATGGAGGACCTCGACCGGGCCGGCGGCGTGGGCGCGGTGATGCATGCGCTGGGCGAGCAGATCGAGGCCGCGGTCACCGTGAGCGGCGTCTCGAGCACGGAGCTGGCGGCGAAGGCGAGGGTGCTGGACGCGAGCGTGATTCACCCGCTCGAGAAGCCCTATCACAAGGAAGGCGGCATCGCCATCCTCAAGGGCAATCTCGCCCCGGACGGCGCGGTGGTGAAGGCGTCCGGCGTGGCGAAGAGCATGCGCCGGTTCATCGGTAAGGCGCGGGTGTTCACGCGGGAGGAGGACGCCACGCAGGCGATCATCGGCGGCGCGATACAGCCGGGCGATGTCGTGGTAATCCAATACGAAGGGCCGAAGGGCGGGCCGGGGATGCGGGAGATGCTCTACCCGACCTCGCAGATCTATGCCGCGGGGCTCAATCAGTCGGTCGCCCTGATCACCGACGGGCGGTTCTCCGGCGCGACTATCGGCCTCTCCGTGGGTCACATCTCCCCGGAGGCCGCGGCGGGCGGGACCATCGGATTAGTGCAAGAGGGGGACGAGATCCTGATAGACGTGAACCGCCGCAAGATCGAGCTGCGCGTTCCGGCGAGCGAGCTGCGCGCGCGCCGCAAGGCCTGGAAGCCGCGGCCGCCCAAGATCACAACGGGTTGGCTGGCGCGATATGCGGCCCAGGTGACGTCGGCGGCGACAGGGGCGGTGATGGGGTTAGGGTCTAGGGACTAGGGGTTAGGGTCTAGGGGAACGGACGATGAGCAGGAACGACGGAAGCTCGAACACATATACAGCCGCGCAGGACGACTGGAGACAGCGACGAGTCGGCCGTTCGACTCTTCGACTCTTCGACTCCTCGACTCCTCGCCCGAAAGGAGCACAGCCATGCAGATGACCGGCGCACAAGCACTGATCGAGAGCTTGCGGTGCGAGGGCGTCGAGGTCATCTTCGGCTACCCCGGCGGCGTGCTACTGCCGATCTACGACGCGCTTTACGACGTCACGGACATCCGCCACATCCTGGTGCGCCACGAGCAGGGCGCGGCCCACATGGCGGACGGATACGCGCGCGCCAGCGGCAAGGTGGGCGTGTGCCTGGCCACCTCCGGCCCCGGCGCGACCAATCTGGTGACTGGCATCGCCACCGCCTACATGGACTCGGTGCCGATGGTGGCGATCACCGGCCAGGTCTCGACCTTCGCCATCGGCAAGGACGCCTTCCAGGAGGCGGACATCACGGGGATCACGCTGCCCATTACCAAGCATAACTACCTGGTGACCAACCCGGCCGACCTGCCGACGGTGATGAAGGAGGCGTTCCATATCGCGCGCACCGGCCGGCCCGGCCCGGTGTTGGTGGACATCCCGAAGGACGTGTCGTCGGGGCATCTGGAGTTCGCCTACCCGGAGAAGGTACAACTGCGCGGCTATCGCCCCACCCGCACCGGTCATCCCCGGATGATCGAGCGAGCGGCGGAGATGATCAACGCCGCGGCGCGCCCGGTGCTCTACGGCGGCGGCGGCGTGATCTCCGCGGAGGCCCACGACGAATTGCTGGCGCTGGCGGAGCGCGCGGACATCCCCGTGACCATGACTTTGATGGGCAAGGGCGGCTTCCCGGACGAGCACGAGTTGTGCCTGGGGATGCCCGGCATGCACGGGACGGCCTACGCCAACTACGCGCTGCACGAGGCCGACGTGATCATCGCGGTGGGGACGCGGATAGACGACCGCGTCACCGGCAAGCTGGATATGTTCGCGCCGAATGCGAAGTTCATCCACATTGACATTGACCCGGCCGAGATCGGGAAGAACGTGCCCGCGGCCCTCCCCATCGTGGGCGATGTGAAGCACGTGCTCGGGGCCTTGGTCAAACAGGTGGCGGAGGCGAAGCACCCGGAGTGGCACCAGACCATCCTGGGGTGGAAGAAGAAGCACCCGTTGCGCTGGAAGGACGGCGCGGGGCTGAAGCCCCAGTACGTGATCCGCGAGATCTATAAGGCCACCAAGGGGGAGGCGA
>CAZUGW010000144.1:1665-5573 GCA_964620055.1 uncultured bacterium | reverse complement strand
CAACGAACACGCCTACATCGCCACCGAGGTGGGCCAGAACCAGATGTGGGCGGCGCAGTACTACCCGTGCCGGCGGCCGCGCCAGTTCCTGAGCTCCGGCGGGCTGGGGACGATGGGCTACGGCTTCCCCGCGGCCATCGGGGCGCAGTTCGCCTGCCCGGACCGGGTGGTGTGGGACATCGCGGGCGACGGCTCCATCCAGATGAACATTCAGGAGATGGCCACCGCGGTGGTGAACAAGCTCCCGGTGAAGATTGCGGTGCTGAACAACGGCTACCTCGGCATGGTGCGGCAGTGGCAGACGCTGTTCTACCACAACCGCCTCTCCTATACCGACATCGCGGTGGGCACGCCGGACTTCGTGAAGCTGGCTGAGGCCTACGGCGCGGTGGGCCTGCGGGTGACGGAGGAGTCGGAGGTCCGCCCGGCCATCAAGCAGGCGATGGCGGTCAAGGACCGCCCGTGCCTGATAGACTTCGTGGTGGCCCGGGACGAGAACGTAATGCCGATGGTGCCGGCCGGCGGGACCATCGCCGAGATGCTGTTGGATTGAGGGAGCGCGCGCGATGAAACACACTATCTCTGTGCTGGTGAACAACCGCCCCGGCGTGCTGACGCGGACGGCCGCGCTCTTCTCCCGCCGCGGGTTCAATATTGACAGTCTGGCGGTCAGCACCACCCAGGACCCGGACACCTCGCGCATGACCATCGTGGTGGAGGGGCCGGACGCGATTCTGGAGCAGATCAGCAAGCAACTCTACAAACTGCTGGACGTGATCAAGGTGCTCGACCACGTGGGCGAGCCGACCGTGGTGCGCGAGCTGGCACTGGTGAAGGTGAACGCGGAGCCTAGCGCCCGCGCCGAGATCATGCAGATCGTGAGCATCTTCCGCGCCAACATCGTGGACGTGTCCGAGGACACCTTCATCGTGGAGGTGACCGGCGGCGCGGATAAGATAGATGCCATGACCGCGATGCTGCGCCGCTTCGGCATCAAGGAGATGATGCGCACCGGGCGGATCGTGTTGTCGCGGGGGCCAAGAACGGCCTAACGATGAAGGAACTGGTGACAACCGAACAGGCCGAACGCGTGTTGCGTCTGTTGGCGGCGGCGTTGCCGATCGCCGGTCTGGTGCTGGGCGCGCTGGTCGGAGCGATTCGCCGCCGGGTGGCGGGAAGCGTGCTCGTCGGCGTGCTGCTGGGCCTGACGGGGCCGGCGGCGTTCGGCTTGTGGCATGTCTACAATGGGATTATGGGCCGGTACGGCCTGGACAGCGTGAAGGGGCTGCTGATAAACCTGGCGCTGTTCTCGGCCGTGGGCCTGGCGATAGGAGGGGCCGTCGGTAGGGCAAGGAGCCGCGGGCGTGGGCGCGCGGCATCACCAGAATCCGCCTCCGCGGGTCGCGGGTGAGGCGAGGAGGAAGCGAATCATGGCGAAGGTGTACCGAGACAAAGACGCATCGTTGGACGCACTGAAGGGCAAGACCGTCGCAATCATCGGCTATGGGATCCAGGGGCGCGCGCACTCGCTCAACCTGCGAGACAGCAAGGTGAAGGTGATCGCAGCCGAGTTGGAGGGGAGCCAGGGCTGGAAGAACGCGACGGCCGACGGCATCCCCGTGATGTCCGCCGCCGAGGCGGCCGCGCAGGGCGATGTGATCGTGCTGCTCACCGAGGATCACACCCAGCCGGTCGTGTACCGCAACTTCCTCGCCCCCAGTTTGAAGAAGGGCAAGGCGCTGATGTTCGCGCACGGCTTCAACATCCACTACAACCAGATCGTGCCGCCGGCCGACGTGGACGTATTCATGATCGCGCCGAAGGGACCGGGCGCGCTGGTGCGCGCGGAGTACGAGAAGGGACGCGGCGTCCCCGCGCTCGTCGCCATCCACCAGGACGCGTCGGGCAAGGCGATGGAAATCGCGCTGGCCTATGCGAAGGGCCTCGGCTCTACCCGCGCGGGCGTGCTGGAGACCTCTTTCGAGGAAGAGACCGAGACCGATTTGTTCGGCGAGCAGGCCGTGCTGTGCGGCGGCGTGACCGAGCTGGTCAAGGCCGGGTTCGAGACGCTGGTGGAGGCGGGCTACCAGCCGGAGTGCGCGTACTACGAGGTGCTGCACGAGCTGAAGCTGATCGTGGACCTGATCCAGGCCCATGGACTTCAGGGCATGAGGAAGCGCGTGAGCGACACCGCGGAGTACGGCGACGTCACCCGCGGCCCGCGCGTGATCGGCCCCGAGGTGCGAGAGGCGATGCAGGACCTGTTGGAGGAGATTCAGACCGGCGAGTTCGCCCGGGAGTGGATCATGGAGAACCAGGCGAACCGGCCGGTGCTGTCGCGCTTGCGGAAGATCGAGGCCGAGCATCCCATCGAGATCGTGGGCGCGGAACTGCGCGAGATGATGCCCTGGCTGAACGAGTAGGGGCGACCTCGCCAGAGGCGAGCAAGCCGGCGGGTCGCTGGCAGGAGGCGATGAGACATGGCAGCCATCAAGAAACCAGGTAGCACGAAAACGCGGATCACCATCTTCGACACCACCCTCCGCGACGCGGAGCAGTGCCCCGGCGGGAAGATGACCGGGACCGAGAAACTGCAGGTGGCGCACCAGTTGGCGCGCCTCGGGGTGGATGTGATCGAGGCCGGGTTCCCGTACTCATCGCCGGGCGATTTCGAAGCGGTGCGGCGCATCGTCAAGGAGGTGAAAGGCCCGACCATCGCGGCCCTCAGCCTCTGCCGGCTGGAGGCGGTTGACCGCACCGCGGAGGCCCTCAAGGGCGGCAAGCAGGTGCGGCTGCACACGTTCCTGAGCACTTCGCCGCAGCACCGCGAGGGCATCCTGCGCAAGAGCAAGGAAGAGGTGATCGAGATGGCCGTCACCTCGGTCCGGCGCGCCCGCCAGCTCCTGCCCGAGGTGGAGTTTTCGCCCATGGACGCCACCCGCACCGAGTTCGACTTCCTGTGCGAGATCGTGGAGAAGACCATTGCGGCCGGGGCGACCATCATCAACATCCCCGACACCCTGGGCTACGCGCTCCCGTGGGAGTTCGGCGACCTGATTCGCCGCCTGCGGGAGTCGGTGCCCAATATCGGCAAGGCCGTGCTCAGCGTGCACTGCCACGACGACCTGGGCCTGGCCACCGCGAACTCGCTGGCGGGGATCATGAACGGGGCCGGGCAGATCGAGTGCACCGTGAACGGTCTGGGCGAGCGCGCGGGGAACGCCGCGGTAGAGGAGATCGCCTGCATCCTCGACACGCGGCGCGAACTGAAGCGGAAGTTCCAGACCGGGATCGTGCTCAAGGAGATCTATCGCACCAGCCGACTGGTGCGGGACATCACCGGCGTCCCGGTGCAGCCCAACAAGGCGATCGTCGGCGAGAACGCCTTCGCGCACTCCTCCGGCGTGCATGTGGACGGGGTGATCAAGCTGATGAAGCAGCGCGAGAACTTCGAGATCATCCGCCCGCAGACCATCGGGCTGGAAAAGAGCGAGATCGTGCTCACCAGTCGGTCCGGCCGCAAGGCCGTCGCGCATCGGCTGGAGGAGCTGGGCTACGCACTCTCACCCGAGAATCTGGATAAGACGTACCAGCGATTCCTCGATCTCGCCGACCAGCGCAAGCAGGTGACGGACGACGAGCTGCTGTCCCTGGTACAGGACGAGACACGGGTCGGGCCGGAGATCTATTTGCTCGACTACCTGCACGTGGTGAGCGGCGGGACGACCATCCCGACCGCGACCGTGCGCCTGCGTCGGAACGGCGACGCCTACCAGGGCGTGGCGTGCGGCGTCGGGAGTGTGGACGCGGTGTACAAGGCGATTGACCAGATTATCGAGACGCCGCATTCGCTGGTGGATTACAGCGTGAAGTCGTGGCTTTGCACGCTGGACCACAAGCGGATCGGG
>CAZUGW010000144.1:647-1655 GCA_964620055.1 uncultured bacterium | reverse complement strand
TGACCAGATCATCGCGGCGCCGCACCAGTTGGTGGACTACAGCGTGAAATCGGTCGCCGGCGGCACCGATGCGCTGGGCGAGGTGACGGTGCGTCTCAGCGACCGCTCCGGCACGGTGCACTGGGGCCGGGGCTCCAGCATGGACATCATCGAGGCCTCGGCGAAGGCCTACGTGCAGGCCCTGAACAAGCTGGTGCCGCGCGCCGCCGGCGCGGCCCGCGCGGCGAAACGAAACGTCAAGCGAAAGGCTGGCTGAGTATGGGTTCGACCATCACGGAGAAGATCCTGGCCGCCCATTCCGGCCACGACGCGGTGAAGCCGGGCCAGTTCATCATGGCCCAGGTGGACGTGATGCTGGGCAATGACATCACCGCCCCCATCGCCATCGAGGAGTTTCGCAAGAGCGGCGCCAAGGCGCTGGCGGCCGCGGCGAAGGTGGTGCTCGTCGCCGATCACTCCACCCCGAACAAGGACATCAAGTCCGCCGAGCAGTGCCGCCTGATGCGGGAGTTCTCCCGCGAGCACGGCGTGGAGCACTTCTACGATGTCGGCAAGGCCGGGGTCGAGCACGCGCTGTTGCCGGAGGAGGGGCTGGTCGCGCCGGGCGAGTGCGTGATCGGCGCGGACTCGCACACCTGCACTTACGGCGCGGTGGGCGCGTTTGCCACCGGCGTGGGAAGCACCGACCTGGCCGCGGTGATGGCGACGGGCGAGTGCTGGCTGCGCGTCCCGCTTTCCATCAAGGTGGTCTACCACGGCGCGCTCCGCCCGTGGGTCGGCGGCAAGGACCTGATCCTGCACACTATCGGACTCATCGGCGTCTCGGGCGCGTTATATCAGGCACTGGAGTTCTGCGGCGAGACCATCGCGTCGCTCTCCATGGCCGACCGCCTGAGCATGTGCAACATGGCCATCGAGGCCGGCGCGAAGAACGGGATCATCGCCCCGGACGCGATCACCGAGGCCTTCATGAAGTCGGTGACCGACCGGCCATACCAGCCATATCAC
>CAZUGW010000144.1:0-637 GCA_964620055.1 uncultured bacterium | reverse complement strand
CGCCTTCGACTTTTTCCATGAACTGTTCGAGATGGGCGACCGAGGCCTTCATGGCCTCGGTCACTGACCGGCCGTATCAGCCGTATCACAGCGACCCTGACGCGGAGTACGTGCGCACGATAGAAGTGGATTGTGCGAAGCTCGAGCCGCAGGTGTCGTTCCCGCATTTGCCGGAGAACGCGAAACCCATCAGCCAGGTGGGCGACGTGCCCATTGACCAGTCCGTGATCGGCTCGTGCACCAACGGGCGGATCGAGGACCTGCGCGTGGCCGCGCAGATTCTGAAGGGGCGCAAGGTCCATCCCAACGTGCGCACGCTGATCATCCCGGCCACGCCGCGGGTGCATCTCCAGTGCATCAAAGAGGGCCTGGCCGAGATCTTCCTGGAGTCCGGCGCGGCCTTGAGCACGCCCACCTGTGGGCCGTGCCTGGGCGGGCACATGGGCGTGCTGGCGAAGGGCGAGCGGGCGGTGGCGACCACCAATCGGAACTTCGTGGGCCGCATGGGCCACCCGGGGAGCGAGGTCTACCTGGCCAGCCCGGCGGTGGCCGCGGCCTCGGCGGTGTTGGGCCGGATCGCCGGCCCGGAGGAGTTGTCATGAGCAGCGTACTGAAGGGCCGCGCGCATCGCTACGGC
>CAZUGW010000143.1:7571-8232 GCA_964620055.1 uncultured bacterium | reverse complement strand
CCAGACCGCGGTGCAGGTGAACGAGGATGGCAGCGCGGTGCTCGAGACCCTTATGCCCCAGGCCGACTTCACGGTCACCATCAGGAATCAGCAGGCGCGCTTCAGCTATGCCGACGGGAAGGTCCGCTGGTTCACCGACGGGAAGGAGCAGACGCCGCCGCAGGCCGATCTCAGCAAGGCCCCGCTCTTGCAGATGCCGGTCCGCGTGACCACCAAACCCGATGGCAGCGTGACGGATATCGCGTTCTCCGACATGAAGAAGGCGGTCCCCGGCCTGGACAAGGCGATGCTCGGGCAGGGGATGCCGGCGGTGAACGGCGCGCCGCTCCTCCCCTCTTCGCCGGTGAAAGTCGGCGAGACCTGGACCCGCACGGACAAGGTCCCCCTCGGCCCGAATCAGCGTCTGGACTGCGAGATGCGCAAGACTCTGGAGTCCGTGACCAAGCAGGGCGGGTTGGAGATCGCGAAGATCGTCGGTTCCGGGGAGGGTCGCTTCCGAGGCAATCCAAAGCTCTCCGCACCCGGCGGGCAGCCCGTGGACGTTTCCATCGCCGATCTGCGCCAGACCCTGGGTTCGACCGAGTTCTTCAACGTCACCACGGGGCGGCTGATCCGCGGCGACTACGACATGCGGTTCAACACCAAGGTCTCGGTGGCGATG
>CAZUGW010000143.1:0-7561 GCA_964620055.1 uncultured bacterium | reverse complement strand
GGGGAGCGTGGATCTCAGAATCCTGGCGTCGGTGGTAACGCGGTAGGCCGATCCATTGACGCTCCGCGTGGGGCGGCGTTATACTTTCTCTACCTCATGCTTGACTTCAAGATTCAGCACACAGACCCCAGCGGGGCGCGGGCGGGCGTAGTGACGGTGCGCGGCCCCTGTGCTCCCGCACCGCGGGAGCCGGGGTCCCGGCCTGAAGGGCGCAGGGACCGGCGCTTCCAGACCCCGGTGTTCATGCCCGTCGCGACTCAGGGAAGCGTAAAGGCCTTGACGCAGGCGGAACTGGTCGGCCTGGGCGCGCAGATCGTGCTGGGGAACGCGTACCATCTCTACCTCCGCCCCGGGATCGAGCTGATCCAGCGGGTCGGCGGCCTGGCCGGGTTCATGAACTGGCCGGGCGCGACGCTGACAGACAGCGGCGGTTATCAGGTGTTTAGCCTCGCCCCCTTGCTGGAGGTGTCAGAGGAGGGGGTGAGCTTCAGGTCGCACATTGACGGCTCGGAGCACCTGCTCACGCCCGAGTCGGCCATCGAGATCCAGCACGGGATCGGGGCCGATATCATCATGGCCTTCGACCAGCCGGTGGGGTATCCCGCGACGCGGGAACAGGCGCAGGAGGCGACCGCGCGCTCCGATCGCTGGGCCGAGCGATGCATGGAGGCCCACTGCGGCAAGTCGGAGCAGGCGCTCTTCGGGATTGTGCAGGGAGGGTTCGAGGCGGACTTGCGCGCGGAGAGCGTGCGGCGGTTGAAGGACATTCCTTTCGATGGGTACGCGGTCGGCGGGCTGTCGGTGGGCGAGCCGAAGGACGTGATGTTCGGCATGTTGTCTGCTACCGTACCCCTGCTGCCGGAAACGCGGCCGCGCTATCTCATGGGAGTCGGGACGCCGTCGGATATCGTGCGCGCGGTACTGTGCGGCGTGGACATGTTCGACTGCGTGCTGCCCACGCGGGTGGGGCGGAACGGCACCGCCTATACCGCGAACGGGAAGGTGAATCTGAAGAACGCGCGCTATGGGGACGACCTCGGCCCGCTGGACCCGGAGTGCGAGTGCGAGGTGTGCAAGACACACACGCGCGCCTATCTGCGGCATATGTACAAGGCGGGCGAGATTCTCGCCGCGCGGTGCCTGAGCTATCACAACATCTATCTCTACCTGCGGCTGATGGAGAGGATTCGCGAGCGGATCGCGGCGGGACGATTCCGGGAGTTCGCGGAGGGGTTTCTGGAGAGAGGCAGTGAGAATGGCCCAACCGATAACGCTTGAAGACATCAAAGCCCGGCACGATGTGCAAACCTATATCAAGCGCGCGGACGAGAACATGGAGGCGATCGGCTACACTGAGCACGGCTTCCGGCACGCCACGGTGGTATCAGAGCGCGCGCGGAGCATCATGACCTCCCTCGGCCGCGACCCGCGGGAGGCGGAACTGGCCGGAATCGCAGGTTACTTGCATGACATCGGCAACGTGGCCGCGCGGGCGGAGCACGGGCAGATCGCGGTGCTGCTGGTCTACAACATTCTCACGCAGATGGGGATGCCGCCGGAGGAGCTGGCCGAGATCATGTCCGGGGTGGGGAACCACGAGGAGCAGTACGGCGACCCGTTCGGGGCGGTGGCGGCGGCGGTGATCATCGCGGACAAGTCCGACGTGGCGCGCAGCCGGGTGCGGGACATTCACCCGTCGCGCTATGACGAGCACGACCGGGTGAACTACGCCACCATCTCCTCCTCGCTGATCGTGAACCACGAGCGCACGCTGATCTCGCTCAGCCTGGAAACCGACACCACCATCGCGCCGATCATGGAGTACTTCGAGCTCTTCCTATCACGCATGGTGATGTCCCGCCGCGCCGCGGTGCGGCTAGGGTGCGAGTTCGAGTTGGTGATCAATGGGACGAAGTTGTTATAGGCTGGGCGTGCCCACGCCCGCCACTAACCGCGGCGGTGTACTCCCACACCTTCCCCTCTCCGCCCACTAACAGCGCCTCCTCTCCTGTCTTGCCCCGCGGCATCGCGGCGAGCGCCTCGCATCTCCCAGGCAGCGTTTCGTGGTAGATCAGCTTCTTCTCGCGGTCGAAGATGAAGAGGGTGGACTTGCCCCAGGGCGCCATGAAGCCGACCACCGCCAGGTACTCGGGCCGGTTCTTGTTGAGTTCGACGGTGACGGCCTGCACGTCCATGTCATCGCCAAGTCTCGGGATCTCAAACCGAGACTTCACCTTGCCGTCATAGTCCACCAGCGCATTCACCCCGTTGGCGGCCAGGACCACACTCGCGCGAGCCGCGGAACGCGGCCAACGGCAGAGACTGAAATCGCCGACGTAGTAAGGGAAGAACAGGTCAGCGCCCGGAATGTACGGCTGGATGCGGCTCAATACCTCCCCTGTCGCATCGCGCACCACTAGCTCGCCACGCGAGTTACAGTGCACGATCTCGAGCTTGCCGTCGCCATTGGTGTCGGTCATGGCAATCCGCCACACATTGCCGTCTGGCTGCCTCCAGACCAGCTTGCCGTTGCGGTCCAGGAGGTGGACGCCCCCGCTGCCGGCGAAGCCGACGGCGAATTCGGGGACGCCGTCGCCGTTCATGTCCCCGGCGCACATCACATCCGCGCCGTCCTCCTCGTGATGCCAGATGCATTGGCCCCGATGGTCCATCAAACGAGGGGCCGCGAACTTCCGAGGGATGAACTCACAGGCGTCGTCACCGTCCACCTCGATCATCTCTATCAAGCCATAGTGATCCTTCGGAAAGGTGACGACCGACTTCACTCTCCCCTCCTGATTGAGGAACAGCGCTCGTCTCCCATCGGTGATCCCGACTTCCAGCCCCGGTTTCGGGTCAAGGTCGCCATACGCGATATCGTCAACCGAACCGAGGTCCTTATCCTCGAAGAACACCCGCTTCGTCAAGAACCCCGCGCCTATCTTCACGCCGGGTTTGGCCAGTTCTTCCGGGGGCTCATGGGGTCCCCAGCCCATGGCGCGCCAGACCACCACTATCCCGACCACGCCGCAAACGATGGCGGAGGCGATCCCCGCGCACACGATCGCGACAAGGAGCTTGTTGACCTTCATCGGCCCTTCGTCCCGGCCTTGCCGTTCCCGCCGGCGGCGATCACGTACTGCAGCACCTTTCCCTCGCCCCCTACGAGCAGCGCCTCTGCGCCGGTCTTCCCCAGTGGGAGGGCGGCGAGGGACTCGCATTCTTCGGGGAGCACTTCTTCATAGACCAGGGCCTTGTTGGCGTCGTAGACGTAGAGTACCGACTGGCGCTTGGTAAGATAGGTGACCTCCGCGGCGAAGTACGCCGGAGCATTGGCCTGCAGCTTGACCGGCACTCCCTTGGCCGCGGAGAGCATCCCGGCTTTCGGGGCAGAGAGTTCGGCGACCACCTTGCCAGTGGTGTCGCAGAGATAGAGGGCGTTGGCACCAGGGGTCAAGACAAGACGGGGACTGGTTGCAGAGGGGTAGTGGCAGAGGGAGAAGTGCATGAAGAGCAAGGGCAGGTTTCTGGCGGAGGGCTGGGGGCGGACCTGGTTCATCACGTCCCCAACCTCATCTCGGATCACCAACTGCGCCTGGCCGTTGCTGTGCACGATTTCCGGCCGGCCGTCCCCGTTCACGTCCATGATCTCGACATGCCAGATCTGATTGTCGGGCCGCTGCCAGCGCGCCTTTCCGTCTCGGCCGACGAGATGCAGGCCGCCGTCGTGGCTGAAGCCGACCACGAAATCGAGCTTGCCATCTCCGTCCAGGTCGCCGGCCGCCATGTCGTTGACGCCCTTGCCCCCACCGGCGTAGGTCCACTTCACCTTGCCGTCGTGTCCCAGCAGCGCGGCGTTCGACCCCCAGGAGCCGCGCTCCATGAACTCGCATACCCCGTCGCCCTCGACATCCACGATGTTGATCCGGCTGAAGGCGGTGCTGAATTTCACGGTGGACTTGGCGTTCCCAGCCGCGTCGAGAAAGGCCGCTCCGTCTACCCCCGCGACGCCGAGGGCCACGCCCGGCGTGGGGTCGAGCTTGCCGAAAGCAAGATCGGTGACAGTCCCCAGCCTCGGGTCGGAGAAGAAGACGCCTTGAGTCAGCAAACCCGCGCCCTTGACGACACCCGGCGGTCCGATATCCGCAGGATTGCCCACAAACTGGGCCATCATCGGCTTGACGTAGTAGCGGTAGGCAATCAAGCCTCCGACCACAATCAACACCACCAGAGCCACACAACCAATCGCGCATCCCATGAGCCACTTGTTGGTCTTCATCGCACCTTCCCCGCCGGAGTAAAGTGGAGGTTCGCCGGAGGGAAGCGGCTTCCTGCGGGCCAACGAGCAAGCGTAGGGGCATCCGCTGGTGACGGATGCCCCGGTCGGTGAGCGACTCGGCGAGTCACCCCTACTTGGTTTCGGCCGGAGGGGCGGGGGGTTCGCCGAGGGGAAGGAAGCCACCGGGCCGAGTGGGGAGAGGTCTGAACTCGAGACGAGGGCCGGGCACGCCGGGGCCGGTGACCTTCAGTTCGATCTTGGGGACGATGTGGTAGATCATATTCTTGGTCATGGCAGTGACGTCGCCGTTGTAGATGAAGCGCCCTAGGTCCGGCCTTTTCGCCTCGTTGCCGGACTGCTCCACGCGCACCCACTCCTCTGCCATCGCATGGTACTCCTCAGGAGAGAAGTAGACCGTCTCCTGGTAGATACGCAGACCGGCCTGGTCCACGATTGCATTCAGCAGCCACCACGCGTCCACCATATAAGCCTTGGCGGATACGCGTATGTCTTTGGATACCGCCTCGTGAACGACGACGTCGGCGCCGGAGGCTTTGGAGAACTGGGCGATAGCCTGGCGGAGCGGCATGTCCTGTACGACGAGGTCGACAAGGTGGCCGCTGGAGGAGGGTGGCTCAGGTATCGTGGGACCGGGCAAGACGCTGACTCCGCCGCGACCTTCCGCCATGACACCGACCGGACCGCCGGCGATGACGGACTCCCGCGGCGACGCCTCCAGGTGCTCTCCTAGCTGCTTAATCCACGTCGCCCCCAGCACGGGCACCTGCGCGCCGCCAATGGTGGCGATTCCCTCTTTCGGGGTCATCTTGAACACGGTGCCTTCGCGCTTGTAGGTGAGCCCGGCCGCGTCGCAGATGATATCCAGCGCTTTGCTGAACTCAACGTCGCTGAGGTTCACTGTCACCAACCGCACGAAGGTAGGGTTGGGCGTAAACGTATAGGAGTACCCGGTGTCACGGAAGACTATCCCGAAGGCATCAACTACGCTCGCGTTCCGCAAGTCCAGGGTGACACGGCGCTCACCAGTGCCTTCCATCGCGGCGCAGGCCAGCCCCGCCGACAACAGCAGGGCGAACAGCACAACTCCACAGATGAACCTCATGCGCGTTCTCATCTCTTCGTCTCCTTAGTTAGGGCTTGTGGTGTCGGGGGCGGATTGCTCATAGGCAATCGCGATAGTGCCAGGCTGACCGTTCTCGCCCGGCTTGACATTGCGTTCATACACCGAGCGCGTTCCGTCGGCCAACGTCAGTTCCAAGTGACAGCGCGACTCGGCCAAGGGCGGGATCGGATCGCCAAGAATCAAGATGATCCCGTCGGTCGCCTGCACGGTCTCTACTGGGGCGGCCGGAAGCTCCTCGGGATCAGGCGAAGGGGCCGGGGCCTCATTTCTGACCGGCTGCCGCAGGTGCGAAACGGTCCGCGGGAGATTGAGCTTCGCCCGTCGCACAGGCGTCAGCGGCGCGACCGGCACGGGCGCGGCGGCAACCACCGGTGGGACCGGGCGCTTCACCTCGGCGCGTGGCGCTACCGGGCGGGACGTGGGAGGCGTGACCGTCTTCGCCTCCGGTCTGAGCCAGACCAACAGAGCCGCAGCCGCGGCTGCAGCGGCGAGGCCGGCCCAGGCCCATGGAATTGACCGCGCAGGAGGGACCGCGAGTCGGCGGCGTAGGTCGCCGAGCAGGTCGGGCGCGGGCTCCAGCACCGACAGCGTCTGCAGGGCTTGCTCCGCGGCGCGCAGGGCCTCGGCCTCGGCGCGGCAGGAGGCGCACCGCGAGAGATGCTGCGCGATCGCCTCGTGCTGCACCGTGGGAAGGTCGTGTTCGAGATACTCGCTCAGGCGATGCTTCACGGCCTGGCACTTCATGGCTCGTCTCCCTCCGCTCCGAGGTAGGCCTCTTTGAACGCCCGCTTGGCCCGATGGAGCGTTACCTTGACGCGACCCAACGGCCACCGGAGCAGATCCGCGATCTCCTGGTACGACAGCGCCTGTTGATAGCGCAACGCGAGCACGATGCGATGGCGTGGCCGGAGCTGCAGCAGTGCGGCGCGGACCTCATACGCGGCCCCGAGCGGTTCCATCGGTTGCTCTGATAGAGACGACGCCAACTCGGTCGTTCGCTTGCGCCTCCGCAAGGCGTCCTGGCACAGATTGAGCGCGATCCGGTGCAGCCAGGTGCTGAACTGCGCGTCGCCGCGGAACCTGGGGAGGGCGCGATAGGCCCGCACAAAGCTCTCTTGCAGGAGGTCCTGCGCTTCCTCGCGGTCCCCACAGACGCTCAGGCAGAGGTTGTACACGTGCTCCCTATACCTCAGGTAGAGTTGCTCGAAGCCGGTCACATCGCCCCCGCGAGCGCGCGCAACCAGGGCCTCATCGGACGGGAGCGACCAGTCCGACGGCCGGGGATCGTCCCCGCGCAACGTCTGTGACTCCTCCCAGGTCAATCGGCTCTCCATCGCAGTCAGTTCTTAGACGTTCGAGATAGACCAGAAGTTACGTCGCCTCAGGTGAAACTCCGCCCGGCACCGCGACACAAACATCGGTTTGAAAACACGCGCCGATCTCTTGCGCGGCAATCCGTGTGTAGTGTATAATACGCAACACAACGTGGGCTCCGCCGGACTGGCAGTTTCACTCTATGAACCCGGAGGAGCGGATGCGGGTCGAGCTGTTTTCGATTGGGACGGAGTTGCTACTGGGAGAGATCGTTGACACAAATGCTGCTTACCTGGCAGAGCAGTTATCCCAACTGGGAATTCACGTCTATCACAAGACAACGGTCGGCGACAACGCGGAGCGGTTGGCTGCGGCCTTGCGCATCGGCCTGGAGCGGGCGGAGGTGGTGCTCGCGACGGGCGGATTGGGGCCCACGGAAGACGACATCACCGCAGCCGTCGCGGCGGACGTAGCGGGGGTTGACCTCGTCCCGGACGAGGCCTCCGCGGAGAGAATCAGAGCGTTCGCTCGCCAGCGTGGGATAGCTCTGCTGGAGAGCCTGCTCAAGCAGGTTCGGGGGCCGCGTGGGGCGGAGGTCGTCCCCAATCCTGTCGGCACGGCCCCCGGCTTTATCCTCTCCTGGAACGGCAAGACCGTGGTCGCGCTCCCCGGCGTCCCCGCGGAGATGCGGGCGATGTCCGAGCAGACCGTCCTCCCCTATCTGGCCCGCCGCGCCGCCGCGGAAGGCGCCTCCACCATCGTCACCCGCGTGCTCCGGTTGGCCGGCATCGGCGAATCCCAGGCCGAGGCGGAGATCAAGGACC
>CAZUGW010000142.1:1244-8273 GCA_964620055.1 uncultured bacterium | reverse complement strand
TCTCTCGGCCGAGGAGGTGACGCAACTCGTCACCGCCCCGGTGCCGGGCTTCCCCGTCACGTATGAGGAGGGCAGCATCGCGCGCATCATCGAGATCACGCGGTGCCAGCCCTACCTGACGCAAGCGGTGTGCTATGAACTGGTCAACCACTTGAACGTGGAGGGGCGGCGCGACGCCACGGTGGCGGATGTGGAGGCGGGGATAGATCGCGCGTTGGAGAGCGCGCACCTGTACTTCGCGGAGATGTGGCGGCAGTTCAGCGAGAGCCAGCGAGTGCTGTTGCAGGCGATGGCCGCGCGCCCCGAGGGTGTGGACGCAGCGGAGCTGGCCCGCGCCGCGCAGACGTCGGCGGAACTCGTTGCGGCCGATCTCAAGCGGCTCGAGTCTCGGAGCACCATCGAGCAGGTCGCGGACACGGGGCGATGGCGGTTCCAGGTGCCGCTGGTAGCGGCGTGGGTGGTGAAGCAGGGGGGGTAGATCGTAGGCCGGCGCCTGATCTGACCTATGACGCGCAAGCCTTGCGCGCTGACGTAGCGATGATCGCACGCGACGATCCGCGGTTGCGAGAGGCGCGGGGGGAGGCGATGTACCGCGTGACGCTGAAGGCACGAGGGAGGCATCGGCACTGCCGCTCCGAGGTAATTCAACCGCGGTGCGCCCCCTACCTCCTCCTCGCCCCCACCTGAATCAGCAGGATGCTCCCCAGAATCAGCGCCGCTCCGACGAAGGCTGTGGGGCCCATCACCGTCCCCTGGATGACGTAAGCGAACAGGGCGGCGAAGACCGGTTCGGCGGAGAAGATGACGGCCGCGTGGGTGGCGGAGGTCTCGCGTTGGGCCCACATCTGCACGCCGAAGGCGAGGGCGGTGGCGAGGAGGCCGGTGACGGTCAGCGCGATGAGGGTCCAAGGGGTGAGGACGAAGTGCGGCCGCTCCACGAACGCCAGGGCGAGGCCGGAGAGGGCCGCGGCGGTGACGATCTGCCAGAAGGCGAGCGCGAGGGGGTCGTGCTTCGCGGTGGCGATCTCCGCGATGACGATGTGCAGGGCGAAGGCGAAGGCGCAACCCAGGGTGAGCAAGTCGCCGCGGTTGAACCCCGATACCCTTGGCTCGGCGAGCAGGTAGAGACCGGCGAGGGCGAGCAGCACCGCCGCGGCGGAGGTGAGCCGCGGGCGGACGCGCTCCAGAGCCAGCACCATGAACGGGACGAGCACGACGTAGAGCGCGGTGATGAAAGCCGAGCGGGGGACGGTGGTGAGCCGCAGGCCCAGGGTCTGCAGCACCGTGCCACTCGCGAGGCAGAGGCCCATGAGCGCGGCGTAGCCGAGGCCGGCGCGTTGGATGCAAAACGCGCGGCGTCCGAAGATCAGCGCCAGCGCGACGGTGGCCAGGCCGAACCGCAGGCAGACGAACGTGACCGGCCCGGTATCGCGCAGGGCGAGTTGGATCGCCGGGAAGGTGAAGCCCCAGATGGCGCAGATCGCAAGCAGTGAGGCGTCGGCGCGGAGACGGGAGGCGCGTTCATGTCGCATGGGAGGCGAGGGTCTAGGGTCTAGGGGTTAGGGTCTAGGGGCCGGGAAACGGTCCCCAGATCCTGAAACCTAGACGCTGAGCCTGTATAGCTCCTTCGGGTTATCCCACAGCCACTTGCGCGCCAGCCCGAGGGCCTGGTCCTCGTTCATCTGGCCGCGCTCGATGCGCGCGGCGAGGACGCGGGCGATGTCCTCGCGGGCCATGGTGAGGTGGCCATACACCTTCTCCACCGGGAGATTGTAGTCGCCGCCGAAGCCGAGGATCTTGTTCATGGGCACGAGGTCAATCGCCTCGTCGAGCGCGTCCATAGCGAAGCGCTGGGAGATGATGTGCGTCCAGCAGAAGTTGAGCCAGACATTCGGGAAGCCCTTGCCCAGCATCAGGGATTCGCGCACCCACGGGTAGCCGAGGTGGTAGAGGTCGAAGCGCACCTTGGGGTGGCGCTCCAGGAGGGGGATCATGTGGAGCGGATCGAGCGTGCGGAAGTCGCCCCAGTAGCCGGTGTGCACCGCGACGGTCAGATCGTGCTGGCCCGCGAAGCGGAGGGCCTCGTCCACGAGATAGTCGCGGAGTGGATTCACCGTGGGCAGTGAGTCCACCGCTCCCTTTCGCAGTTGCCGAAAACAGTCGGTCGCTTTGGCGCGATCGGGCGCCGCGAATGGGTTAGAGAGCATCTTGAGGCCCACCGCGCCCTCGGACTTGACGCGCAGGATGTAGGTCTTGAGGTCGGCGAGGCAGTCGTCCACAGTGGCGAGGGCGGCCTCCCGTCGCATCGGGGACTCGGCGAGGGTGCGCCAGGTCATCCCGCCCCACGCATCGTACAAGGTCAGTGGCATCACGGGCGTGAGCAGGGGAGTGCCGAGGTCGGTGCGCTGGCATTGGGTGAGGGAGGTGCGGATATTGCACGCCTCGCGCAGCACGCGCTGATAGAGGCCCGGCGTATTCGCGGCCGCCATCTTTTCTGAAATTGCGACGTACGTCTTCTCGTTGATGTCCTCCGCGCCGTAGAACTTGCGCGCGGCGAGCAGGGCGGCGCGGGCGTAGGAGT
This sequence comes from uncultured bacterium, assembly GCA_964620055.1. Lineage (GTDB taxonomy): Bacteria > Armatimonadota > Hebobacteria > Hebobacterales > Hebobacteraceae > CAZUGW01. The sequence goes on along the minus strand of CAZUGW010000142.1, from coordinate 5,692 downwards.
CCCACCTGATCTGCTCCCAGTAGGGCGCGAGCAGTTTCCAGCGGTAATCCAGCGGCAAGTCGTGGTTCTGGGTGGCGTCGTAGTCGGCCTGGGACATCCCGGCCATGAGGAAATCGCGGCTGGTGTAGTGGGCGAAGAGGGTGAAGACGTCCACCTTTGCGTTCACGCGCACCTCCTCCGGGGGGAGGTGCTCGTGGGCGTCAATCACCTCGATTTCGGCGAGGGCGGTGAAGAGTCTCTGCTCGAGCGACGACAGGTTCATGTCAGGCTCCTCGAAGGGTGCTGAGTGGGTCAGTTCTGCGGGGGAATCCGCGCGCCTGCTGTCTCTCTCAACGCAAAGGCGCAAAGGAGCGCAGAGGGAGATAGTGTCAGACTTGGCGGCCAAGGGCGACATGGCCGGGGGAACGGATATCAACTGCGCTCGTGGACGGGGGAGACTGGTGATAGGTCAAGTGAAAGGAGCGCACAGATGGCAGCACTCAAGGTGGGAGACATCGCACCCGACTTTTCCCTGAAGAGCGCGGACGGGCAGCAGGTGCGCTTGTCCGAGGAGATCAGGAAGAATGCGTACACGATCGTGGCGTTTTTCCCGGCGGCCTTCAGCCTGGTATGCACGAATGAGATGAACGTGTTCGAGGAGGCGTTGGACGAGTTTCGGAACCTGAGCGCGGGGATCATCGCGATCTCGGCCGACAACGGGTACAGCTTGCGCGAGTTCGCGGAGCGTAACGGGCTCGAGTTCCCCGTACTCTCCGACTTCTATCCTCACGGCAAGATCGCGTCGGCCTTCGGTGTGTTAGGGGAGGACGGGATGGCGGACCGCGCGCTGTTCGTCGTGGACCAGGACCGGAGAGTGAGATACAGCTACGTGTCGGATCGCCACGTCAACCCCGGCGCGGACAAGCTGATCGAGGCCCTGGAGGGAATGGAGGGACTCAAGGAGGCGGCGTAATGCCTGACGGACGGCTGCACAGCCTGAAGCCGCCGCTTTCGGAGCGGGACTGGACGCGCGGGCCGTTGGACGCGCCCGTGACGTTGGTGGAGTACGTGGACTTCCAGTGCCCATGCTGTCAGGGCTCCTACGCGACGGTGGAGCGCGTGTTAAGCGCGATGGAGGGGGTGGTGCGCTTCGCGGCGCGGCATTTCCCCGTGCGCAGCATTCACCGGTACGCCGAAGGCGCGGCCTTGGCGGCGGAGGCGGCGGGCCGACAGGGGAAGTTCTGGGAGATGTACCACGCGCTGCTGAGTTCCCGGGGTCGGATTGCGCCGGAGGACCTGGAGTTTCACGCGCGGCAACTCGACCTGGACCTGGATCGGTTCCGCCGCGATCTGGGGAACGAGGACGTGAGAGCGAGGATCCTGGAGGGCAAGCACTGGGCTCTGCGGAGCGGGCTCAACGGCACGCCGACGCTGTTCATCAACGGCGTGCGATATGACGCGCGCGCGTGTCCCGTAAAAGAGGAGGAGTTGCGCGAGGCGCTGGAGGCGGCGCGGGAGGAGGCGGAACTGCCTCTGGCGGCGTGAGCGCGGCCGGGAGGGATAGTCCGTCCGGCCGGAGAACAAGCACGCGTGGCCACGCGTAAGAGTCGCTTCACAATCCAGACGGTAGGTCTGTTCTTGCTGTATCTGGGGATCGGGTTCGCGAGCGCGGAACTGTGGGTCCGCATCGTCACCTACGGCCTTCGGTTCCAGCCGCCGGGATCAACTCCGCCGCTGTATTCGTGGCACCAGGAGATGAGCTCCGGCACGGCCCCCGCGCCCAATCAGTACCGGCCGCTTACGCCCTGGCTGGCGGAGGTCGTGTGGCGACTCTCGGGGCAGGGAGACTTATATCTCTCCTACTTCCTGCTGCGCGCGCTCTCTACCGGCCTGACGTTGTGGGTCTTCGACCGGTATCTCCGCGTCTGGTTCACTGCCGGGGCGGCGGCGGGAGGGGCGCTGGCTCTCGCGGCGGTGATCCCGTTCACGTACTACTCGGTGATCCAGGAGAGCGACCCGCTGAACCTGCTGGTGTTCGCGGCGACCTTCTGGGCGCTGGCCGCGGGGCGGGATCTGTGGCTCATCCCGCTGTTGCTGATCGGCACGCTGAACCGGGAGACGACGGCGATGCTCCCGGCGGTGTATCTGCTAGCGCGGTGGGGGCAGGAGCCGCGGGGTCGGGTGATCGGGCGGACGGCGCTGTTCGCGGCGTGCTGGGCGGCGGTGTACGGCGGGCTGCGGGTAGGTTATGGGCATCGGGCCTACTACACGGACGTGGTGATGCTGGAGGCGAACTTCAAGTCGCTGCTGCCGACGACGTTCGCGCTGCTGTTCCTGGGGGTGATGTGGTTTCTGCCCTGGTTCGCGCCCAAGGACGCTCCCCCGCTGCTGCGGCGGTCGCGGTGGCTGGTCCCGCTGTTCGTGGCCCTGCAGTACGTAGTGGCGGTAGTGCAGGAAGTGCGGTTGTTCCTGCCGCTGACGCCGATTCTGATTCCGCTATCATGGTGGGTATTGTTCCCGGAGGCGGTGCTGGAGGCGCCGGCTTCAACGCAAAGGCGCGGAGAGCGCAAAGGAACGCAAAGAGAATCTTGAATCTCGCCTTGGGATCCCTCTGCGTGGCTCTGCGTCCTTTGCGTCTCTGCGTTGAAACATGACCTCACGCGTTACGCGACGTCCTCCCAGCGCTTCTCCGGCACGCCGCACTCGGGGCACTGGCTCTCCGCTCCCTCCAGGCGGGTGGCGATCACGGTCTCAGCGGGAAGGGCGGCGAAGTCCTCGCCGATGAAGCACGAGTCCACTTGCCCGTAGCGATCCACCACCGCCACCCCGGACCGCGGGTTTCCGCCCTCGTCCACGAATCCGAAGCTCGCGAACAGGTCGGGGGCGTTGGAGATGACGGCAAAGGGAAGATCGGTCGCGAATCCGCCCGCCGCGATAACAATGACCTCGGACCCGAGCCGCTCGTATTCGCCCCAGTCCGCGTGGATGGTCCGAAGATACTGCTCACACCCCGGCGTGTCGGGAGCGGGGCAGAACACCAGCACCCGCGGGATTCGGCCGGAGGGGTCTCGGGCGGCGAGCGGCCCTCGCGAGGAGTCGCGCGCGAACCACGGCACGGACTGGCCGACCAGTTGCTGGCATTTGGTGACCTGCTTCATAGTCCACCTCAGCTTTCGCACTGACCATGCACATGAAGTATTGCCCGCCCGGAGCCTGTCCCTGCGCGGCGACGCGCGTTCCGTGCTGTCGGGTTCGCCACGTGTAGGCGGAGCGCGCAATCCTCCCGCAAACTTCCCCTCTTGTTTACAGATCAGTCACACCTGTCGGGCATAGTAGACTGGCCTCGTCAAACAACTCAATCAGGGTGAAATCAGCCAGAACCGTCCGCTCCCCCTCCGGACGGTTCTGGCTTTGGGTTGGCCGGGTTCAAGGCAGGAGGCTGAGTTGCTCGGCGGGAAGAGAGAGGGGCGACACCGGACCGACAAGGGAGGAGACGCGGCTATGCACGACGTTTCGCCGGTCGAGATACTGCTGCAGGACCACGCCGCTGCCAGGGAGCAACTCAGCGCGCTGGCGGCCGATACCGCCGACCTGGCCCCGGCGGAGTGGGCGCAGACGCCCGCGCGGATCGGCGGCCGGTTCGCCGCGCTCCGGGCGCTGCTGCTGCGGCACTTCCGGCGCGAAGAAGAGGCGGTGTATCCGGATATTATGCAGATGGTGTCCGAGGGAGAGCCGGAGGTGGACATTATCGCGGGGTTTTTCCGCCAGGCGACCGATGCGGACCTGGTCGCCCACACCACCCTCCGCGGGAAGATGCAAGTCATCTCTAAGATGCTCGCGGAGATGCGTGTTTCCGAGGGCGATCTCGCGCCGTTGGCGCAGGATCTCGGGGCCGGGATGAAGTTCGCGCGCGATCTACTCTATCGCCACACGGAGAAGGAGGAGACGATCATCTTTCCCATGATCGAGCGGCTTTTGAGCGAAGAACAACTCACCGCGGTGCGCGCCCGTATGGACGCGATCGGATCGGGGGCGTAGCATAATGCGGCTGAACCCTCGTAGGAAAGGAGAAAACCGTTGACCGTCATGCGCGCGGCACTGCTGTTCGTCGTGGCCGTGTCTGTGGCTGTTCTCCTCGCGTTCACCCCCGCACTCGCGGCGACACCCTCTGCGCCGGTGCTGCTGCAGCTCAAGGGCCAGGCCGGCGATCAGGCCCGGTATCGGACCGAGCTCGATTTCGCGCTGGACCTGGAGATCAACGACCCCTCGGGCGGGCTGTCGGTAACCGTCAAGCCGCGACTCGCGGGATGGCTTACCAGCACGGCGAAGACCACTGCGATCAGCCCCACCGGCGACCTCACCATGAGCGGTCGCATAGACGCGTTCGACCTCAAGCTCGATCTTGCCAACCTGCATCTGCGGGCGGCGATTGACCCGCTCACCGGCCTGACCGGTTTTCAGTTGCGGCA
>CAZUGW010000142.1:994-1234 GCA_964620055.1 uncultured bacterium | reverse complement strand
GGTGCGGCTGCCGGACCTCCCCATCAGCGCGGTGCTCTCGCCGCGCGGCAAGTTGATGGCCCTCGAGGGTCTGGACAAGCTGCCCATTCCGCCCCTGCCGGGGCCAGGGGGACAGAAGATCAACCTGGCGCAGGTGGTGAGCAAGCTCATCGGCCAGTTCTCCCAGCCGATCCTGCCCGAGAAGCCGGTCGCGCCCGGCGACACGTGGAAGACGAGCGCCAACTTCGACATGGCGGGAAT
>CAZUGW010000142.1:252-984 GCA_964620055.1 uncultured bacterium | reverse complement strand
AGCTGAGGCTCCCCGTCACCACCACTTACACCTTCACCGGCTATGAGACCGTAGACGGAGTCGAGGCGGCGGTGATCCGCGGGGAGGCGCCGTGGCAGCTCGAGCTACCCATGGGAAGCCCCGAGGCGCCGATGGGAACGCTCACCGAGGTCGGCAACACGACGCTGACCATGCGGCTCGTGCCCTCCACCGGGAAGGTGGTCATGGAGACCACTGACATCACGCTGGAGATGTCGGTGAAGGACCAGGCCGTTTCGCCGGTGCGGATGACGATGACGGGGAAGGTGACGAAGAAGCTGGTGAAGTGAACAGACGAGAGGCGCAAGGCGAGAGGCGAAGAGGCGGGAACGGCCCGACGACCGCTCCTACGACTCTTCGACTCTTCGACTCCTCGACTCTTCGCCGTTAAGGCAGTCGCGATACGTGGTCAGGGTCACGCCGGATTCGGCGAGGGCGGATTTCACCTCGGGGCTGGTGAGCGCGGCGAGCTCCTGTTCCCAGGCGTAGCCCCAGTGGAGGCGCGCATCGATGGCGTCGTCCGCGCCGGGGTGGCAGCAGAGTTCGGTGATCCCTCCGTCCACGGTGGCGAGGGCGTGACAGAGAAGGGCCTCATCCCAGGCGCCGGCCTCGCTGAAGCCGCGGAAGTCGTCGGGCACGAGCATCCCGGCCGACCGCACCTTTCCAAACCCCAGCCGGCAGAGCACCCGCAGCGCACACGTCTCCAGCCCCCGC
>CAZUGW010000142.1:0-242 GCA_964620055.1 uncultured bacterium | reverse complement strand
GACGATGGGCAACAGGCCGGGGAGAATGTGGAGATGCTGGTGGCCGTCGAGGTGGGAGATGGGCAGGCCCGTCTGCTTGACCTTCTCGAGTTGGGCGCGGAGCTCGCGCTCGATCTCGTCCGCGCGCAAGGAGCGCGCGGCGTAGCGTCGCAGGAAGGCGCGCCAGTTCGGTAGGAACGCACCATCGGCGGTGACCAGGGACGGGATGGTCTCCGGCGCGGAGACGGGGCGGGTCTCGGTGA
>CAZUGW010000141.1:3297-8340 GCA_964620055.1 uncultured bacterium | reverse complement strand
GGAAAAGCCAGGCGCTGGCGCTCGATCCAGTCCTTGCTGAAGAGCGCGCTGAGGCAAAACACCGCGGCCATCAAGGCCACCGTGAACCCGCCCCATCCCAGCAGGGGCATGAGCCACGTGGCCCAGGGCATGGGGGTCCCCTGGGGCAACCCCTCCCAGAACCAGTTCACCGCCTCGGGGCTGGGCCGCAGCCAGAGCGGAACGTAAGGCCACACCAGATGCTGCCAGCCGTTCCCCGGCGTGGCCATGTAGAACGGGTAGGTGGTGGCGGAGACGATATAGGGGAGGCCGCCCTGCATCGCCAGGCCGATGGAGACGATGAGCATCCCGTAGACGACCAGCAACTCGCCGCGGGAGAAGGCCCGCCGCGGGAAGAAGCGCACCAGCAACCCGTTCAGCAGCACGAAGAGGAACAGCACCACCAGCGGGCTGCCCATCAACGAGCCGGAGCCGACCGTCCACGTGCGGCTGACAAAGGCCAGATACGGGTTGATCGCCGCCAGAAAGGCGACGCTGATCGCACCCGCGAGCACCGCGCGCGGCGTGATGGGAAACGCCGTCGCGGTGGGGCGTTCAGTCTTGCTCTGTGCTTGCGTGATCATGGGACTGTAGAGGAGGGGATACGCTTCCGAGACGCGATTACCTGTCGCGAGGGGGTTGGACCGTGAGGAAGAAGAAGCAGCTTCCCGGCAAGACCAAGACCGCGGACAGCTACCACCACTTTGTGGACGCCTGCCTGGATCCAGACCTCCCCCTCATCGCCTCGGGGGAGGAGCTCCTGCACGTGGCGCGCATGCTGGACGCGATCTATACGTCGCAGAAGACGGGAAAGGCGGTGGGGTTGTAGCCTCGCAGGTGACCACACGAACTCGGCGAAAGTCAGGACTCAGATGAGGGTGATCGCTGTATAATGTGCTAGTTGCTGAACCACCGGGCGTCAAGGGCCTTCGGAAATGGGCAAGAGAAAGCTATCGTTGCCGCTGGCGGAAAGCGCGGTCCTGCTGGACGGAGGTCTCTCCTCCGTCGCACGACGCCGCAAGCTTATCGCGTTCGGTTGGTATGGCGGCAAGTACTCGCACCTGCCGTGGTTGTTGCCACTCCTGCCCGCCCCCCACCAGTACTGCGAGCCTTTCGGGGGGTCGGCGGCGGTGCTCCTGAACCGCGATCCCTCTCCCGTGGAGATCTACAATGATCTGGACGGAGAGGTAGTCAACTTCTTCCGCGTGCTGCGTGACAACCGGGAGGCGTTGCTCGAGCAGATCGGTCTTACGCCCTTTTCGCGCGAGGAGTTCTACCTGGCCGTGACACCGCCCCTCGGTCCCGTTGACCCTCTCGAGCGGGCGCGGAGATTCTTCGTGCGGGCGCGGCAAGCGCGAACCGGTTTGGCCCAGACGGCCTCACTCGGCCGGTGGGCGAACTGCAAGAAGACGAGCCGGGCCGGGATGTCGGGGGCGGTGTCGCGCTGGCTGGGGAGTGTAGAGAGCGCGGAACGACAGCGATCTGCGCTTGCGCGACGGACGTGCTGCAAGGCGGGGGCGGGCTGAGCGCCTGTGGAGCGGGAAGTCGGCCAGGAGATGGCGATGGAACTGCTATCATCTCCCTTCGATTCAGCGTTCAGGTGCTTTCTGAGCAATCTGGAAACGGACGGATTGGTCTGCTCCCCGTACATCACCGCACGTCCGATAGAGCGACTGATCGCCGAGGTGGAGCGGAGAGGGGTCCAGGACTCGCTTCCGCTCAAGATCGTAACTGACATGTCAGCAAGCAACCTTGTAGGAGGCTCAACAGACGCCAACGCGCTGTTGCTTCTGATGGAGCGCCTGGCGCGTGTCAGCTTGATTCACCTACCGAAGGTTCATGCGAAGGTCTACATCAGCGGAGAATCGCTCGCGGTGATTGGCTCTGCCAATCTCACGAACGGCGGTCTGTTCACGAACTTCGAGTACGGCGTATCTATCACGCAACGGCCAGTGGTAGCGAAGATCAGGCGTGACATTGAGGAGTACGCGTCACTCGGAGGCGTTGTTACGCGTGAACGCCTAACGGGGTTGGCAGAGAAGGTCGAGGCTACGAGAGATGCGGTTCGAGAGGAGCAGCGTGCCTTCGACCGCAGGCTCAGATCTCTGACGGCAGAACTCTACGAGAGCACTGAAGACGAGTTGATCCGCGTGCGTGTGCAGGGCCGCACCCTGAATGCCATCTTCATGGACACTATCGCCTACCTGCTTGTGCGGCGGCCGATGACGACGCAGGAGTTGCACCAGCAGATACAGCGTATACACCCTGACCTGTGCGATGACTCGAAGGACCGCGTGATCGACGGCGAGCATTTCGGCAGACTGTGGAAACACCGTGTCCGGACGGCTCAACAGCACCTCAAGGAGCGAGGGAGGATCGCGTACGACGCTGGCCGCCGGGTGTGGACGCCCTCGGGTTAGCCGTGTACTCGCTAACCCTCACCGGTGCCGGACCACCGTCTGGTTGACAATCAGGAGAAGACGGATGACTGAGTATTGCGTGAGCTTCTACGTGGTCGCACGAGTACAGCGGACCGCCGTGTGGGCCGACTCGATGGAGGATGCTGTGGCCAGAGCACTGAGCGACACGGACTTCAGCACGTACCTGGACGGTGGCGAGCGCGGCGATGATGGTCTGCACCACTACGCCGATGAAGTGTTCGAAGCGATGGTGGATGTGGTCGGCGATGAGGGCCACGACAAGAGCCGTACGTTCGTGCCCTCCCCGACCGGAGATGCCTACCACGAGTGGGTTCCCAAAGTATGAGGAAGAGATAGGTTGTACGTGAGTAACCCCTCAGCCTCTGCCATGACATCGTGGGAGAACGTGCGGGGCGGCTCTACGGAACCGTATGCCAACAACCCGGTTCGGGTGCCCGAAGTGACGGAGGCGTACCGCTCGGCCCAGAAGGACAAGAAGGGCTGGGACAGCCTCTGTCACGTGCTGGCGGCCGTCGAGCAACGTCAGGAGCGCGCGTTCACCGAGGCCGTCTTCGACCAGGTGCTCCAGGAGATCCACCGGAGGCTCCAGGGGGTCACGGTCACCTACGCCGCTCCTCAACGCGTCAGCCACACGCGATTGCTCACCGCGCTCCAGGCCTACCTGTCGTACCGATCGGGCGGTGTCCGACTGCAAGCCGTGGTGTCCGCGCTGTTCGTGACGCTGGGCCGGCGCTTCGCCCTCTTCTCGGAGGTCCGCAGCAACAAACCCACGGCCTCGGATACGTCTACGGGACAGGTTGCCGACGTGGAGTGCTTCGACGCGGAGGGGAGAATCGCGTTGGCGGTGGAGGTGAAAGACCGGGAGCTCACCGTCACGCAGATCTCCGACAAGCTGCCCGCGGCGCGGACCGCACAAGTAACCGAAATGCTGTTCATCGTCGAACGCGGCGTGCGAAAGGAAGACGGTGACGAGGCCGCGGCGCTGATCGAGAGGAGTTTCGCCAGCGGCCACAATATCTATGTCTTCCCTCTCCAGGACTTCGCTTCCGGGATCTTGGCGTTGCTTGGCGAGACGGGCCGACGCGAGTTCCTCGTCAACGTCGGGGCGGAACTGGAGAGATACCAGGCTCCACTGACCGACCGGCGCGCCTGGTCGGCGCTGCTGATTGACCTGTAGAAAGGCGTCTCGCGACGCGTCGCAGGTCGCGATAGGGAACCAGCCGCAACTTGCTCAAACAGTGGCCTCCACACGCCAGACGCCCACGAAGTCACCGGCAGGCTCGACGTCGCCGGCCGTTTCCAGATACACCGCGATCGCTTCCCGGATATTGGCCTCGCGCGCGGTCATGTCGGGGGCTTGAGAATAGCAGCCGGGTAGCTCCGCCACCTCGCCTACCAGCCATCCGCTCTCAGGGTCACGCTCGACGATGAGGGTGTAGGTCTTCGTCATCTCCGCCTCCCGTCAGTCCCGTCGCATGCGAACCCCACCGCGGAAATCCCTCAGGATCCTTGCCACGCCTACAGATACCCCTCCTTCCCCCTCTTCTCGATCTCCTCCAGCGCCTCCCGCACCTTCGCCGACTCGTCCTCGCGGACTACCACCAGCGCGTCGGGCGTATCCACGATCACGTAGCCCTCCACCCCGATGGTCACGACCAGCCGGCCGGAGCGGGCCATCACGTAACAGTCCGCGCTGTCAATCGCGATGTGATCCTCCGACGGCGGGTGGCCGTGCCGCACCGAGATCTCTTTCACGGCCTGCCAGTTCCCGAGGTCGCTCCATTCCACGGCCACCGGGATCACCGCCACGGCCAGCAGCGCCAGGTTCGGCTCTTTCTCCGCGATCCCGTAGTCGAGCGAGATGGCGGGCATGGTTTCGTAGAGCTGCGCGGTCAACTCGCCAGTCGGGTCGGGGGTCTCGGCCAGCCGCCGCACCCGCTCCGCCACCTCCGGCAGATAGGTCTCACACTTCTCCATGAACACCCCGGCCTGGAACACGAACTGCCCCATGTTCCAGTAATAGCCGCCGTCGGCCACGTACTGGGCGGCGGTGTAGACGTTAGGCTTCTCGGTGAACCGCTCCACGCGATAGGCGGCCCGGGGCTTCTCCAGCCGCGCCCCGCGCTTGATGTACCCGTAGTTCGTGTTTGGCGAAGTGGGGATGATGCCGAGTACCACGATGGCCCCGGTCTGGGCCGCCTCCACCGCGGTGGTGAGGTAATCGCGATAGGCCGCCGCGTCGAGGATGTAGCTGTCCGCGGGCGTGACCAGTACCGTGGCCTCCGGGTCGGTGCGCGCAATCCGCGCTACCGCGAGGGCGGCGGCCGGGGCGCTGTTCCTCCCCACGGGCTCGCCCAGCACGTTCGTCTCCGGCACGTCGGGAAGCTGCTCGCGCACCAGTGCCACCGACTCCGCGCCGGTCACCACCCAGATCCGCGCCGGCGTGGTCAGCGGCAGCACGCGGTCGTAGGTCTCCGCCAGCATGGTGCGGTTCGTGAGCACGGCCTGGAACTGCTTGGGCTGGCTCCGCCGCGAAAGTGGCCACAACCGCGTGCCCGCGCCCCCGGCGAGAATCACCACGTGC
>CAZUGW010000141.1:0-3287 GCA_964620055.1 uncultured bacterium | reverse complement strand
CCCTCCGCCGGCCTGCTTCACCATCGCCTCGCCGGCCTCCAGCAAACCGCGCACATCCTCCGGGTTCATCCCCTCGGCATACACTCGGACCAGCGGCTCGGTTCCGGAAAGCCGCAGCATCACCCAGGTGCCATCGTCGCGAAGGTACTTCGCCCCGTCCAGCCGGTTGATCTCGGCCACCGCCCGGCCGCCGAGCGTGTCCGGCGCCACCGCGCCCAGCTTCGCCGCGACATTCGCCTGCTGCTTCGCGGTGAGCTTGAGGTCCAGCCGGTCGAAGGAGCGCGCGCCGCCCACGATCTTGAAGATATCCTCCAGCGTCTCGCGCACCGGCTTGCCCTCCACCGCCCGCGCCTCGCAGGCGATCAGCGCGGCGAATGTCCCGTCCCGGTCCGGGATATGACCCCGGATGCCAAAGCCTCCGCTCTCCTCCACCGCCAGCACGATGTCCTTCGATCCCATCATCTCCTGCGCGATGCTCTTGAACCCGACCGAGGTCTCCACCACCTTCACGCCGTAGTGGTCGCACAGCCGGTCCAACATGCTGGTCACGTTGACCGACCGCACCACCGTCCCTTTCCACCCGCGGTTCTTCAGCAGGTGGTAGAGGATATAGACGATGGCGCGCATCACATCCACGTACTCGCCGTGGGCCATCATCCCGAAGCGGTCGGCGTCGCCGTCGGTCGCCACGCCGATGTCCACGGCCGGGTCCGCGGTCATCTCCACGCTCTTCACGAGGTTCGGGCCCAGCGGCTCCGGGTGTCGCCCCTCGAAGGTCGGATCGGGGTTGCCACGCACCGCGCGGACATTGCATCCCGCGCGCTCCAAGGCCACGTCGAAGAACCCGCCGCCTGCGCCGTGCATCATATCCGCGACCACGGTCAGATTCGCCTTGCGAATTGCCTCCACGTCGGTCAGCGAGAGCAGCCCGGCGACGTAGTCATCCCGGACATCGAAGCGCGTATGTTCCTTGCGCGCCGCCCAGGCGTGCGGCGCCTCTGCCTCCAGCAGGTCGTTCGCCTCTTCCTCGATCCACTTCGCCTCGTCGGTGAAGACCGAGCACCCCTCGGCGCGCTTGACCTTGAACCCGTTGTACTCGGCGGGATTGTGGCTGGCGGTGAGCATCGCCCCGCCCGCCAGGCCGTGCTTCACGATGTAGTAGTCCAGCGCCGGCGTGGGCAGCGGCCCTGCGCAGAGGTGCACCGGCAGGTCGCAAGCGGCGATCTCGTCTGCGGTAACCTGCGCGAACCGATTTCCCATGAAGCGCGTGTCATGTCCGACCGCGACCGGCGCCTTCGCTCCCGTTCTCTGAAACCAGCGCCCGGTGGCGCGCGCCACCCCTCTGACATTATGAAAGGTGTACTCGTCGGCGATGACCGCCCGCCACCCCTCGGTCCCAAATCGAATCGGTCCCATCTCTCCACTCCGTTTCTGCGTTGCCTGCGTCTGCGACGATCGCCCCTCGCCCCGCTCCCTCGCCCAGACGGAACCTTATTTCCGTCTTTCCGGCCCACACCCCTGCGGAGGAATGGAGGTTTCACGCGACATGGGGTGATGCAGGTGTGGCCTGCCTGGAACAGAGAAAGGGCACGGCCTGCCGTGCCCCTGCGTTGCTTCAGTAGCTGGTGCCGAGGGGGGGAGTCGAACCCCCACGAGCGTAAGCTCACTAAGCCCTGAACCTAGCGCGTCTGCCAGTTCCGCCACCTCGGCGCCGAGGAAATTGTATGTCATCGCACCCACCCAGTCAAGCAACAAAGCGTATTCAGGCCTTGCCAGATGCGCCAGATGTGCTATAATTCTGAACAGTGGGCTTGCCGGCCCGCAGAAGAGGTCAGTATGTTTGGCTTGGGTCCGCAGGAGATTATCGGCATCCTGGTCGTGGTGTTGCTGCTGTTCGGCGCGAAGCGCCTCCCGGAGCTTGCGCGGTCGCTGGGCCAGGGAGTGCGAGAGTTTCGCAAGTCTGTGAAAGAGATCGGCGACGACGTGAACGACGCCGAGTCGAGCCCCCCTCCGAAGTCTTCCTAAGGCGCGAAGAGACAGGCCTGCGACGCCGCGTTGCTCCGACACCGGCGCCCGTCCCCGAGAGGGGTCGGGCGGGGAGGAGCAGGAGGGCGAACAGGTCATAGGTGATCCGAGACGCGTGGCGCAGTGCGCCTCCCAGGGTCGGAGGCGAGACACTCGCGTCGCGTCCTGCAGGCGGATCGCCGAGTTGTTCCCTGGTTCACTGGCACAGGAGGCGGTCTTTGCGCCTCATGCTTGCTTGTGGAAAAAACGGCCCTCTGCTCATAGGGCCGGCATGCGCGGACCAAGGAGGTTCCGGAATGGCGAGGGGTAAGGTCAAGTGGTTCAACCCTCAAAAGGGCTATGGCTTCATTGAGGTCGAGGGCGCGCGCGACGTCTTCGTGCACTACTCGGCCATCAAGATGCCAGGCTTCAAGACCCTGGAGGAGGGGCAAGCCGTCGAGTTCGAACTGGTAGACGGAGACAAGGGGCCCCACGCAGCCAACGTTCTTCCCGCCTAGTTCCCCGCACTCTTTCGACGAAGGCTGCGCCGCTCTCACCGTCCCGCCGCGCTCCCGCGGTCGGGACGGTGCGCGTCTGAGTGTCCCTGTTGCTAGCTCCCCTGCTTGGCGCCGGCGGCCGGGGCGAGGGCCGGCTTCGCGGTCAGTTTCCGGATCTGGAGGTTGCGGAAGCGGTACACACCCCCGGGATAGGAGGTCGTGAGGGCAATCCCGGCCGACTGAGGACCCGCCTCCTTTCGAATCCTTACCTGCTGGTGGATTGGCTTTCCCTCCAGCCAGGTGCTGATGACCCCGTCCCAGAGCTGCACGGAGAACTCAGCGCGCCGTCCCACCTGCACCTTCTCGGTCACGCGGCTCTTCGTCGCGCCCCGACGCGTGACCACCGCGGTTCCGAACGTGGGAGAAATCCGGAAGTCCACGAAGTCGTAGCCCCAATCATCATCTGTGGGTCCGGAGTCCAGGTAGAGTATCATCTCTTGCTGGCCGCCCTCGGCCGGATCGGAGACGAACTCCACCTCGCCGCGGGCTTCGACGCGGCCGCCGAAGTTGCTGTAGTTCGTCAGATAGAGGCCATCTTTGCCAGTCGTGCCCAGCAGCGCCCCATCCGGTTCCACCTCCCACTGGCCATTCTCCCTGACCCAGCCGGTGAAGGCGGCATCGGGCTGAACGGAGACCCACTGCCCCTCCTGGTAGCGTGCGAACAGGTCAGCCAAGTCCAGGTCTTGCCGGAGATAGGCGGAGGCGTACTTGCTCTTGGCTTGGGAG
>CAZUGW010000140.1:0-8340 GCA_964620055.1 uncultured bacterium | reverse complement strand
GCCCAGCGGCAACTGCTCTCGGCCGAGCGCGGGGAGTTGCGGCCCAGTCTCACCCGCACCTCCGCGGCCGAGGTGGCGCGCGGCGTGGTCACGGCCTACCAGTACCACCGGCTCGCGCACGGGCGCACGCTGCGCCTCGAGACCGCGGCCGAGGTCCGTCTCAACACCGACGCGACGATCCTCCGGCGCGTGCTCGGGAATCTGGTGAAGAACGCGCTGGAGGCCACCCCGGAGGGCGGCGAGGTCACGGTGCGCGCGGAGGACCGCGGCCCCACCGTCGCGTTCCTGGTGACGAACCCCGGCGTCATCCCCGAGGAGGTTCAGCAGCAGATCTTCCAGCGGTCCTTCAGCACCAAGGGCGGCGAAGGCCGCGGCCTGGGCGCCTACAGCGTCAAGCTGTTCACCGAGCGCTATCTCGGCGGGAGGGTGAGCTTCACCAGTTCCGAGGGGGAGGGGACGGTGTTCGAGGTGGTGGTGCCGAAGGGGTGAGGCGATCCGCCTATCCCCCTCCGCCTCCGTCTGTCCGGTCAGCAGCCACCACGCGCGCCTGGAGGCTAGCCTGGCGTTGGATTGTCCTCCTCACGTTCACTCCTTCACCGGCCTGTGCTGGAGGCCAGGTTGGCGAACTGTGAAGGGCAGTTCGGTGCACTCGAAGCCGGCAGCTCCTTTTTGACCGCCGCCGCCGTGCCGCTCCGCCAGTTCACTCACATCCACGGTCGTCGAGCACAGGAACACCGAGTAGAGGCGGCCGTCGAAAACGAACGCGATCATCAGTTCATACTGACCCTCAACGGCTGCAAACAGATCGCTTGAGGCATTCCCGGTGTTGCACGCGATCGCCCGATGGCCCTCAAACTCGCATTCGAAGGAGAATGCCTCGAGGCACTCCCGGTCGGAGACCCTGCCGGCCGCTTCGATGGCGGCGCCCCGTGACTCCCACGCGCCGGTGCTCTCACCAGCCTCGAGGAGTTGCGGCCATACCGCCGCGTCCGGAGCAGTATCCTCGGCGAGAAGGCCGGCGCAGAAGTTGCGCGTCCGCTCACTTAGCGGCCGCGGCTGGGTGTCTCGATCTCCGATCAGGGCAGCGAAAGGGGGCACACTATGCAGCATCGCGGGATCGTATGCTATCGGCTCGCCCTCGCCTCCCGCGGTAAGCCGGTGCAGCCACAGAAACGTCAGCACACAGGCCCCAACACCGTCCATCCTGAGGCCGCGTACCGGCCGCGCGAAACCCGCGTACCTATCTATCGCGGTGCTGTGGTGGTCAATCCATGTCACGTCTTCGGAAACCCTCAGTAACTCCCGCATCTCCTCCGGCGAGAGCGAGTAGTCCACGAGGTAGATCCGCTCCTGGGGCCGGACTCTCTGGAGAGGGAACCGATCGCGGTGGTCCATCGGGATTAGCTTCCAGCCATCGGAACTGCCGTCAGGTCGGCGCGTCGTTGCTGCTGAGTGACGCGCCCAAAACGCGGCGCACCTACCGTCGGTGTCGTTGTGGTAGAAACACTTCACGGTTGTCCCCTGACCACTCTGTCGCGATGTCCTCCTGCTCACTCTTCTCTCACTGCGAGTGAGTGTGGGCAAGCAGCCTCAACCATGCCAGTACCTTCGCGTCACCGGTGCTTCCCAGTTGAAGCGCCAGGCTCGTTCAGTACGAGGAGAATAGGACTGTCACTAGTTCTCACGTGAATGACCACCAAGCGGGAGGCCCTCCCTCTTCGAGGTCGTGTGTACTCGTGATGAGCTCGATGAGCTCCAGGGATGCGCCCAGGTGCTGGGGATAGTGCTGCTGGGTCCACACGATATCGGCTGGCAGCACGATGGCAACATAGAGGTTGTATAGCGGCCAGAAGCCATCGGGCGGGTCGCCTCCGAAGTACCCCAGGATCTGCCCGCGCGCGTACTCCTGGCTCAAGGGCGCTCCGAAGAACGCTATCTTGTAGAAATCCTCTATGGGGTCGCCCCAGTCGCCCCGGTTGAAATCCACTGCCCCGACGAGCACCTCGCCTTGCACGATGAGATTCCCGGGATGGTAGTCACCATGGCGGAAGGTCGTGGGCCGGTCCTTGAGGAGATCGAGATGCGCCGCTACGTATTTCTCTGCCCGGTCTTGGCCTCGGAATGAAAGCCTCGACTCCTGGACGAACCTCTGGTGACGGACGTACTTGTCCCCACGGACCGCGTAGTCGTCAACTTGGTCTGGCGACACCAGCGCGCGGTGGATCTCGGCCAGCACTTCGCCTGCTTTATGACCGACCGCGTACTGCTGAGCAGGCGTCATCTTCGGCAGGGCATCCCGAGCGCAATCGCCAGGGAGGTAGGTCAAGATCATGAAGCAAACACCCTGTTCCGGGCTTGCGTCGAAGCAGATAGGCCGAGGGCAGGCCACGCCCGTCTCCCATAGTCGCGACACCACCTCGAAGTTCGTGCGCCTCGCGTGCTCTTCGGCGATATCGCTGACGCGGAGCAGGTAGTCGGTTCCGCTGTATGATCTCAGCCGGTACTTGCGGTCTGCCGAATAGCCCTTGTCTAGAAACTCGATATCCGCTACAGGCTCAGGCAGAGGCGCGCTCCGGATCAGGGCTTTGGCCAGGGCCAGATCGCTCTCGGCTTCTTCAAGCCGGTCGGCGGGCGAACCCGGCTCAGGCTGCATATACCGTCCTCCCCTCCCGCAGCGCCGTCCTGTAGATCAGCCCGGGACGGTCCCCGTACCGCTGCAGGTCTTCCGGCGTTGCCACGACGACCTCGAACGGGACACCCAGGCCCCGGATGGTTCGGTAGAGGTAGCCCATGGTATCCAACCGATGTGTCCCCTCCGGCATCACCACCATCACATCCACATCGCTCTCCGGTCCCATCTCTCCGCGCGCGGCCGAGCCGAAGAGGATGATCTTGTCCGGATGCACCGCCTCCACGATGCGGCGGATGAGTTCGTCCAGTTGTTGCGGGGCGGGCTGCACAGTGCGTCGGCTCCTCACTCCCCGATGGTCTTCTCTGTCCACTCCACCACCGCCTTGGCCACGCAGAGGGCCACGCGGTACTCTTCTTCCGAGATATCCTCGCCGACGCCAGGATACCGCATGTCCGCCGCATACTCGCCCAGGTCAATGGAGGCTATGAGGTCCGGTGGGCGGCCTATGTCGGGCGGCAGCAGGCCGATCAGGAACTCTATGCTGTGCGTCTTGGGGAAGTGGACTCGGCGCGATATCAGCACGGCTTTGAGGCCCTTTTCGGCCGCCTGCTGCGCGTGGAAACACAGGTAGGCCAATGGGATGCGCGGATCATTCGTCCGTTCCGCCATGGCGAGATCGCCCCGGGCATAGTGCAACCAGGTGGAGGCCAAGCTGGGGTCAAGTGGCATACACTTCCCTCCCTTCCTCCATCACGCTGCCGTAGATCAACCCTGGACTGTGCGCGTACTGCTTGAGATCCTCAGGCGTAGCGACGACGACGTCAACCGGGAACGGTACCCCGAGAAATTGCCTGTGCAGGAACTGCGCCGTCCGCCTCCGATGTGTCCCCTCCGGCATCACCACCATCACATCCACATCGCTCTCCGACCCCATCTCTCCCCGCGCGGCCGACCCGAAGAGAATGATCTTCAGTGGATGCACCGCCTCTACGATGCGGCGGACGAGTTCGTCGAGGGCTTGCTGATCGGGCTGCATGGGCTAGCTCCTCCCCGTCGGCCCCGCCCAGTTCGTCACCGGCTCCAGGTCCATCCCCCCGTCCAGTTCGATGTCAGCCAGGCCGAATTGCGAGGCCGGCCGGGAGCGGCCCTTGGCCCAGCGTCGCACCATCGCGATGTCCTCCCGCATGGTCTTGGAGAGAGGGACGGTCTCCTTGATGGCGGCGGAGACGTCCTCGGTACCGATGTCCCGGTTCTGCTCGAAGGCGACGTAGAGCGCGGCGATCACCACCTGTTCGATCTCCGCCCCGGAGAAGCCGTCCGACTCCTTGGCCAGCCGGTCGAGGTCGAAGGTCTTGGGGTCGCGATTGCGCTTGCGGAGGTGAATCTCAAATACCTCCCGGCGCTCGGATTCCGCGGGGAGGTCCACGAAGAAGATCTCGTCGAAGCGCCCCTTGCGGAGCAGTTCCGGCGGCAGTTGACTGATGTCGTTCGCGGTCGCCACCACGAACACGGGCTTGGTCTTCTCCTGCATCCAGGTATTGAGGGTGGCGAAGATGCGCGCGGTGACGCCCGCGTCGGCCATCCCCGAGGATTGCACCCCGGCCAGGCCCTTCTCGATCTCGTCTATCCACAGCACGCAGGGTGCCACCGTTTCCGCCATCTGGATCGCCCGGCGCATATTCTGTTCCGAGGAGCCGACCAGCCCCGCGAAGATGCGCCCCACGTCCAGCCGCAACAGCGGCATCCGCCAGAGCTGCGCCACCGCCTTCGCGGTCAAGCTTTTCCCGCAGCCCTGCACGCCGAGGAGCAGCACCCCGCGCGGCGCGGGGAGGCCGAAGCGCTGCGCCTTCTCAGTGAAGGCGGGAGAGCGGCTGTTCAGCCACCGCTTCAGGATCTCCAGCCCGCCGATGTCGGCGACCTGCTGCTTCGCCTCGAAGTACTCCAGAATCCCTGACTTGCGGATCAACTGCTGCTTCTCCGCCACGATCAGGTCCACATCGAAGCCGCCCTTCTCCACCAGGCACTTGGCGAAGACGTTCTCAGCCTCGCTCATGGTCAGGCCGAGGGCGGCCTTGAGGAGGCGCTCCCGCTGTTCCGCGGTGAGATCAACGTTCATCCCCTCCTGGCCCCGCACCGAGTCCACCACCCGGGTGAGCAGCCCGTCGAGGTCGCGGAGAGAGGGCAGGTCGTAGTCCAGGACCGTGATGTCCTTCTGCAACTCATCGGGCAGTTGCAGTACGGGCGAGAGCACGATCACGGTGGTGTAGGCCGTCTGCAAGGCCTCGGCCAGGTCGCGCAGCTTGCGCACGATGGCGCTGGAGTGCGGGTAATTAGGCGAGAGGAAGACGTGGAAATCCTTGAGCACGTACACCGCCGGCTCGGCGCTGGTGCGGATGGCGTCGAGCACGTTGAGCGGGTCCTTGGTGCGCGAATCCGCCCCGCCCGCGGTGATCTGCTTCGTCCCCGCGCGCAGCCCCAGGGTCTCGGACCAGGTGTAGAAATGCTTGTCCTGGCCCACCACGATCTCTTTCAGCGCCGCCAGCACCCGACGCTCCTCCCAGGACACCACATAGAGAAGCGAGTACCGGGCGCGGATGAGAATGTCTATCTCGCGCATCTGGCCGTTCATGGTAGCACCATGATAGCGGGAGGGGGTGAGAACGGCAAGGGCGCGGCCGCCTCCGGCCCAAGGTTCGATTGCTCGCGGTCACGAGATCGGGTATAATACCCATGTCACCGTGGGGGCGAAAGGGCTCGACGGTGGAGTGGAAACTGCAACTTGCGAGCGGAGTCGCGTGATCTCCACAAAACGCGCAACCCAATAACTGCCAACACTCAACCTTTGGCACTCGCCGCTTAACTAACGGCGACGTCCTCCCGACCGGGTTAGCACGGTCGGTCTGGGCGTAACCAAAGCTAACTGTCCCGGAACCCCGAGGTTCGTAGGGGGGAGGGGAGAACACTAACGAACTAGCTTGGCGAGAGGCCCGCCTGCGGGCTTGCGCCGTGCGAAAGTAAAACGCAGGATACGCTCGTAGTGGGTTGCAGGGACTGTCCATCGGACGTGGGTTCAATTCCCACCGCCTCCACCAATGTTGCCAGGTGGAACCGTCTCTCTGCGTTTTGGGGCGCTCTCGGAAGGGCGCGTCTTCTCGCGTGTCCTGGCGATTCGGCATGTTCAGAGGGATGCGGACGGAGTCACCCCTCGTGACCCCGATCCCACCCCCAGAACGGCTTTCTCGGCCTCCCTTTCTCTGTTGGATGCGGACTTGCCAAATCCGTCCGCATCCAGAGAAAGTTCGAGAGTTGCGTGCTTCGTCCGAGAGAGCGGCCGGAGGATGATGGAGCACACCGCGCGCCTCCGCGGTCCCTCCCAGAGCGGGGCGCTCGCTGCTGCTGGATCGGGCGGGTACCCGCAGGGACATGAGTGGCTGCAGCGTTGTGATGTCGCCAGGACCATCCGCAGACAGTGTGGAATCTGAGGAAGCTCGAACGAGTCAGCCAGGCGGCTGCCGTTAGCTTTGCTTCGCCGAGGCCATTCCCGGTGGGAGGACACAGCCAGCGCCCGGCCGAGCGGGAAACCCCAGGAGGTCTGATCCACATGCACCCAGACACGCCGCGGTTGTTCGCTGCCGAAGCTTCCCTGCGCGCAGAGGCCGACGCCCTGCTCGCCGCATCGGGCCTCGGCGCGATCCTCGCAGGTGCTGGCTACGTCGTCGTGGGCTCGTATGCCATGCGTACCATGACGCGGCGGGACCTGGATTTCGAGCGCGCGGAGGAACCGAACTGGGCCCGGCACTGGGAGGTGGGCACGCAGTTGGCCGGGACTGGCTGGTGCGTCCGCCTCCGATGCAGCGATGTCTACAAAGAGGGCTTTCTTGACTACGGGCTGTACTGGGAGGTGCGGGTCGTGGACCCAGCGCGGGAAGGACTGGCCAAGCCCGGAGACCCAAGTGTCTGGAACCTCGACCTCTGGACAGCGAGGGCCCAGGAGTTCGCCCCGACTCGCGCCTTGCGCGCCGCGTGGAGGAGTGCGATGACGGAGGAGGCGCGGTCCTGTATCCTGGCGCTCAAGGAGGTCCTCTGCCGTGAACCGGAGTACGGACGCTCGCTGTCGGCGATGCACATATACGAGGCCGTGCTCGGCCGCGGCAACACAGACTTATCCGAGTTACGCGCCTGGTTGCGAGGCCGGCCAAGTGAGCAGAAAGGATAACCGTCCACCATCGCCACCAGGTGGAACCGTCTCTCTACGTTTCGAAGCGCTCTCAGTCGAGGGCGCTTCTGCGCCTCTCCTGGCGTCTCTGGCGCAGTCCTGGGCCTTCGGCCTCACCGGCAACCTGTGGACGAGGTGGCCTGATTTGGACGCCAAATCCCCCCCGAAATGGCCTTCTCCCTCTCTCTTTCCCTGAACCCATTGGACTCGCTGTGCCTGTCCAGTAGCCTTGGGACACCGCTGAAGCCGCTGAGACCCCCGACATGATCCCCTGGTTGTCGGCGCGAGGGGACGCGCGAGTGTAGGAATCGGGACACGAGAGAGTCCTCCGGCCACATCGGAATCCGCTCCTCTTCTGTAGCATATCTCCGATTTGCCGACTTCAAGACTATCACCTAACGGAGGCTACGATGCGCTCAGTATGCCTTCTCCTCGGTTTGGTGTTCCTCTGCTGTATCCTCACTGCAGCTTGTGCCGACGTGGTAACCGACTGGAACAGCATCGCCATGGACTCGGCCAAAAGCGACAGCATGAGTGTTGTTGCCGTCGGGCGCGTCCTGGCGATGACGCAGGTGGCTGTATACGATGCCGTCAATTCAATTGATGGTTCGTATGAGCCGTGCCATGTATCCGTGGCCGCGCCGCCCGGCGCGTCCGCAGAGGCCGCGGCCGTAGCGGCCGCATACTCTGTGCTGGTCTACCTTTTCCCGGCAAAGACAGCCTTGCTAGACGCATATCTCGCTCAGTCTTTAGCTGCCATTCCGGACGGCGCGCCGAAGCAGGACGGTATTACTGTGGGGATCGCGGTCGCGGATGAGATCATAGCATGGAGAATGAACGATCATTCCAGTGACGTTGTGCCGTATACCATCGGCACGCAGCCGGGCGACTGGCAGCCGACTGCTCCGAGTTACACTTTCCCTCCGTTGGCGCCGCAGTGGGGGTATGTGACACCCTTCGCGATCCCGGAGGTCACGCGCTATCTCCCGCCGGGGCCGCCAGCCCTCAACAGCGCTAAATATGCGCGTGACCTGAATGAGGTGAAGCTGCTGGGCGCCAGGAACAGCCCGTACCGAACCCAGTATCAAACAGATTCCGCCTTTCTCTGGGAAGAGCCGCCCGGCACGGTGACGTCGTGCGGACGCTGGAACCTCGTCGCGGAAGAGGTGGCATTGCGGGAGGGATTAGGCCTGGTAGAAAACGCGCGGCTCTTGGCATTGTTGAATATGGCGTTGGCCGATTCGAGTATCGTCGTGTGGCGGACCAAGTATATCTATGATCTGTGGCGGCCGATCACCGCGATCTGGCTGGCGGACTATGACCACAATAGACGGACGATGGCCGATCCAACGTGGGAGCCGCTGTTGAATACCCCAGCATTTCCCGAGTATTCTTCGGGGCATTCAGCCTTCGGAGCCGCCGCCGCCGTAGTCCTGGGAAGCCAGTTCGGCGATAGCCCCTGGTTTACAGTCTCATCGCTAGATGACCGGGG
>CAZUGW010000139.1:6934-8359 GCA_964620055.1 uncultured bacterium | reverse complement strand
AGTAGGTGCACTGAAACGCGCAGCCGCGCTTGGTCTGAATCGGATAGACCGCGCCGTGACGCAGGTAGCGCGGCAGGTCAATCCAGCGGCCGGCTTGAGAATGAGGGAGGGAATCGAGGTCCTCCGCGCGGGCCGGGGTGCATCCCTGGGAGCGCAGGCCTCCTGCCTGCAGGTCGTCCAACAGTGCCGGCAATCCGACCTCCCCGTCCCCGACCACCGCGTGATCCGCGCCGAGACGTCGAAGGGTCTCCTCCGGCGCGACGTTGACCGCGGCCCCGCCGATGATGAGTGGCGCGGAGGAGTGGGCGCGGCAGACTTGCGCCAGGCGCTCGGCCTCCGGGAGGTGAGAGACAGGGCGGAGGCTCTCGCCGTTGTCGAGGTTGCGCACGGAGAGGCCAATCGCGTCGGGCGGCCAGAACTTCAGCGCGCGGGCCAGTTCGGCGTCGGGTCGGCGAGAGAAACAGAGGTCGAGCAGCCGCACCTCGTGGCTATGCGCGTCGAGCGCGGAGGCGACGAGACAGAGACCCAGCGGGGCGACGGGCTGGGGAGCGCGCGCGCGGTTGGTGTTGACGAGCAGAACGCGCACGACGTCCTCCGCTATCCCATCCCGGCCATCTGCTCGAGGCGGGCGATGCGCTCCTCGACTGGCGGGTGAGTGCTGAATATTGCCATCAGGCCGCCGCCCTTGAACGGGTTGACGATGAACATGTGGGCAGTGGCGGGGTTGGCGTTCATGGGGAGGCGCTGTGTCGCGCGCTGCAGTTCCCCGAGGGCGTGGGCGAGGCCCATGGGATTGCCGGACAGGTTCGCGCCGGAGGCGTCGGCCTGGTACTCGCGGGAGCGGGAGATGGCCATCTGGATCATCAAAGCCGCGACGCTGCCGAAGATGGCGATGAGGAGCAGCGCGAGCGGGTTGCCCCCGCCCTCACGGTCGTCGCGGCTCCCGCCACCGAAGATCGCGGCCCACTGGGCCATCCGCGCGAAGATCATGATCGCCCCGGCGAGGGTGGCAGCGATGGTGCTGACGAGAATATCGCGATTGTGCACGTGGGACAGCTCGTGTGCGATCACGCCCTCCAATTCCTCCTCGTTCATGAGTTGGAGCAGGCCCTGCGTGGCGGCGACGGCGGCGTGCTGCGGATTGCGGCCGGTGGCGAAGGCGTTGGGCGAGGCGTCGGGGATGACATAGACCTTGGGCATCGGCATCTCGGCGCGCTCCGCGAGGCGGCGCACGGTGCGATAGAGCGTCGGCGCGGTCGCCTCGTCCACCTCCTGTGCGCGGTACATGGCGAGCACGATCTTGTCCGAGAACCAATAGCCGATAAGGTTCATGAAGGTGGCCAGGAAGAGGGCCCAGATCATCCCGTTCCGCCCCCAATAGCCGCCGATGAGGACGAAGAGCGCGACCAGCGCGGTCATCAGGGC
>CAZUGW010000139.1:4087-6924 GCA_964620055.1 uncultured bacterium | reverse complement strand
GCACGGGGGGCCGGCGGTCGCCGGCAGCGGGTTGTTCGGCGGAACGCCGACATGCTTGTTGTTCGCGGTGGTGCCCAGGCCGGTGCGGGACTGAACCACGTGCTTCGAGAGTGGCCCCGGCACGATGCCCCTGGGTTGATTACCCCGAGGCTTGGCCAACCAGAGCATCCATGCTAGGACGCCGAACTGAACTGCGAAGAGCGCGACCAGCGCGGTCATCAGGGCCATCGTCTTGAACGTGTTCATGTCAACCTCCGGGAGAGATCACCCAAACCCTACGCATTATACCCAGGGAGCGGGTTGGTGGGTAGAGAGGAACGGAAAGAACCACAGATGAACACAGTATAGACGCAGATAGAATCTACTATCCGTGTCGCACCTGCGTCTTCAACCGGAACACCGCCAGCCCGTTCCCCTCGTATCCCTGCTCCACCCCCGGGCGGTCTTTGAGGTAGTAGTACAGCCCCACGTTCTGCTGCGTGTCGAGGACGACGTAACGGGCGTGGAAGTCGCGCGTCAGGACCGTCACCGTGTCCTCGTGCTTGCTCTTCGCGCAGTCCTGCGTCGCACAGGTGTATTCGGTGGTGTCGGCGATCTGGAGGTGATGGGTCTTCCAGTAGAGGCCGGGGTCGTAGGCATAGAGGAAGATCGGGTCGAGGCCGCTCACGTAGTAGTCCTTCGGGTTCCAGCAGAACAGCTCCGGGAACACGGACCAGTCCACGTTGTACACGATGTCACCCGGTTGGCTGTCCTGTGCGATCCACTCCGCCGCTGGCTTGAATCGGTACGGCGCTCTCCCTCCCCATTGCCCCTGGAGCACGTGCTGATCCACGCAGTCCTTGACCATCAGCCCGAAGACGAGGGCCGCGCAGAGGGCGACGATCATCCGCGCCTCATGGTTGAGGAGCTGCTTCGCCTGCTGCTCCTTGAGGTTGACGAAGCTGGTGAACGCGGCGGCGCTGAACATCACCCCGAACGTCCCCCACAGCGGCGTGGCGCGCTTCGTGTTGAGGACGGTGACCGCGAAGAAGCCAAGCGAGAGGAGCAGGCTGCTCCACAACAGCGAGCGGCGCTCCGCCGACTCCTCCCCTCTTCGCAGCACCATCGCCGCGAGGAAGAGCAGCGCGAGACCCAGCCAGATCACGATGAAGTAGGAGAACATCGCAAACGCATCGGCCGGCGGAACTGGCAACCACTCCCGCCCGAAGAGCAGAGGGAGGCCGCGCTGGCGCACCGCGGTATGCACGATCATCTGCACGTACTCGATCTTCGCCACGCCGAGCGGGTTCGGCCGCGCCAACCATCCCAAGATCATCCCCCCCAGCGCGCACCACGAACGCCACGCCCACGATCACGGGGATGATGGGCGAGATGTTGAGGTGAGTGAAGCTGATCGCGAACGCGGCCAGCAGCGCGCCCCACGGGCGGCCGGTGATCAGGTACGAAAGCAGCAGGGCCGCGAACCCCATGGTCAGCGTCTGGGGCCGCGTCAACAGGAACGTGTACAGAATCGGCGGCCCCAGAAACAGCAGCAAGTACGGCCAGGCCCAGGGATAGGCGAGACGGTGGCGGCGCATCACCGCGTAGAGCATCACCAGCACCGCCGCGGCCTCGAAGACGGAGGCCCACTGGATGCCGCGGATCGGATCGCGCAGCGCGGCGAAGGGGATCAGCAGCACATGGAACCCATAGCCGATATCGGAGGCGAAGCGGCTGATGATGGAGTAGACCAACCAGGGGAACTCCCGCGTCAGCAAGCCCCGCTCGGCATAGATGGCGGCGTGCCGGAGATGATAGAAGCTGTCGTTGTCCGGAGCCCCGCCCTGATGGAATCGGAAGAAGGCCGCGACCGCGAACGCGACGAGCGCGAAGAGCAGGTACACCCCCGCCGGTGGGAGCCGGGTCCTCCCGGCGACGGCGGTCGCGCTATCGGTCCTCTCAGCAGGTTCTGTCACCGTTGGCTCCGGCGAAGGTTGGGTAAGGCGGGCTCGACCCGATAGCCGTTTCTTCGGCAGGCCGCGGGGGTTTCCCTCTGGGTGCAGCTTGCTTGCCACCTTTCGGCCTATGTGTCATATTCGTGACAGGAGGAGGCAGAGCCGGGGCAAATTGGTTAGTGAGGCCGTATCTGGGCAAATGCTGAAAGAGATGCACCTACCTGAGTTCCTGGCGCTAATCGCCGCAAGAGGATCGCTCGTTGCAGGTATGGCAGGATTCGCTGATACGAAGTTTTGAGGACTGCGACCGCGACGCAGCCTGGGCCACCCTGGAGGATGCCCTGAATCAGGGCGTCGGCCTAGACGCGGTCTTCGCGTCTATCATCCACCCCGCGCTGGACAAGCTGGGCGTGCTCTGGTCGAATGGCGGTTTCACCCTCACGCAGATGTACGTGGCGGCGCGCATCGTGGAGGAAGCGGCGCGGCGCTTCGGCGGACGCATCACGCACGACAGGCCCACCCCCGGGAAAGTGGTGATCGGCGAGCTGATAGACGGGCATCGGCTCGGCGTCAAGCTCGTCTGCACCTTCCTCCATCACTCCGGCGTCGAGGTCGTGGACGCGGGCTATCGGCTGTCACCCGAGGCGTTGGTCGCGCGCGCGATCTCGGAGCAGGCGCAAGTTCTGGGGGTGTCCGCGTTCTTTCTGAACACGGCGCAGCGCGTCTCCGAGGTCAAAGAGGAACTGTCCCGCCGCGGCGCGCCGATCAAGCTCGTGGTCGGCGGCGCGCCCTTCCGGGCTGATCCGACACTGGCCGAGCGGGTGGGGGCGGAGGGCTGGGCGCCGGATGCGGTGCAGGCGGTCGGGGTGATTCGTTCTCTGCTGCAGTCCAGCGGCGTGGGGG
>CAZUGW010000139.1:3532-4072 GCA_964620055.1 uncultured bacterium | reverse complement strand
TCCTACGAGCGCGGGGTCGCCGCGGCCACTTGCCAGCAACCCGACCAGGTCCCGGTGCTCCTGCTCATGACCATGCAGGGCGCGCAGGAACTCGCGAGGCCGCTGTCCGACTACCTCCGCGACCCGGCGGCGATGGCCGAGGGCCAGACCCGGTTGCTAGCCCGCTATGGTCACGACTGCGTCTACGCGTTCTCTTACGGCGTGCTCGAGGCCGAGGCCTTCGGCGGCGAGGCACTCTTCTTCCCGGACGGACCCCCCACGGTCGCCCGGTTCCCCGTGCTGTATCAATCCGATCTGCCGCGCTTGACGCCGCCCGATCCGACCCAATGCGAACCCACGGTGCGGGCGCTGGAGCTTACCCGCCTCCTCGCTGCGGAATTCAAGGGGAAGGTCCCGGTGCTCGGCAATGTCATCGGCCCGGTCAGCCTCCCGGTGCTGCTGATGGGGATGGAGCGCTGGCTGGATCTGCTGCTCTTCGGCGACCCTGCGGTGCGCGATCACGTGCTCGCGGTGTGCCGCGCGTTCAGCCTCCGGTGGGCG
>CAZUGW010000139.1:0-3522 GCA_964620055.1 uncultured bacterium | reverse complement strand
CAGGCCCAGGTCGCCGCGGGCGCGGACGCGCTGGGCTATTTCGACCCGCTCTCCTCCTCCGACTTCACCACCGCCGAGCAGTTTCGCGAGTTTTGCCTTCCCGCGCTGCGCGCGCTGGCGCGCGAGGTTCCCGCGCCGCTGATCTTCGCCACCGCGGGCAGCAAGAACGCCGATCGCGCGCGGGAGATCTCGGCGGCGGGCGCGCGAGGGCTGGTGGCGAGCGCGGCGGACGATCTGTCGGAGTTGAAGCGCAATCTGAACGGAACCACCTCCCTCGTCGGCAACCTGAACAACATCGCCTTGGCCTCGTGGACCCCGGCCCAGGCGGAGGCGCAGGTGAAGCGCAGTATCGCCGCGGCGGGGAGAGGCGGGGGATACCTCCTCTGCGACCAGCACGGCGAGCTTCCGTGGGACACCCCTCCCGCGGTGATGGCCGCGATCGTCGAATCGGCGCACCGTTGGGGTCGCTATCCTCTCGACTGGCTGGAGACGACATGAGCGTTCCCGAGTCCGAATTGAGGGCCGAGCTCGCCCGGCTGCGCCGCCTGAATGCCCACCTCGCGGCCTACCGCGACATCAGCCAGCGCCTGCTCGCGGCGAGCACGCTGGCGGAAGTGGGGCAGATCGTCGTGGATACCATAGTGGAGGTGTTCGGGGCCGCGGGCGCA
Organism: uncultured bacterium; assembly: GCA_964620055.1. Classification (GTDB taxonomy): domain Bacteria; phylum Armatimonadota; class Hebobacteria; order Hebobacterales; family Hebobacteraceae; genus CAZUGW01. The sequence continues at coordinate 2,854 of CAZUGW010000139.1, read as the reverse complement.
GTGATGATGCTGGCCGCCGGCTCCGACCCCCACGCGGGCGGGCCGTGGGTCTGCGGCGGCGATGAGGTATGGCCGCAGGTCCCGGAAGCGGCTCGCCGGGGGATCTACGACGTCGTCCTCAACCGATGCAAACCCATCGTCGAGTCCGACGCGGCGGCGTTTCTGGCGCACCACCATCTGCCGCCGGCCCCCGCGCTGAGGAACCTGTTCGCGGCCCCCCTACGGCTGGGCGTGCTGCACCTCGGCGGCGTGATCGCCTACAACGTGCTCACGCCGGAGAACCTGCCGCGGTACGCAGACGACGCCACCGCCCTGCTCGAGCCCGTCGCCCCCGCGGTGAGTCACACCTGGTTGCTGGAGGCGCGCGAGAAGCAGGCCGGGCTTCTGGAGAGCATCGTCGAGAATGCGGGGCCGCAGATCGCTTACCTCGACCGGGACTTCCGTTTCCTGCGGGTCAACCGCGCCTACGCGGAGGGCGTGGGGCACGCCGTCGAGGAGCTCCTGGGGCGCGGGCACTTCGACCTCTTCCCCAATGAGGAGAACGAGGCGATCTTCAGGCGGGTGCGCGACACCGGAGAGCCGGCACAATATAGCAAGAAGCCCTTCGTCTATGCCGACCAGCCGGAGCGGGGCGTCACCTACTGGGATTGGACCCTGTCGCCCGTCAAAGACGGAGAGGGCAAGGTAGTGGGACTGGTGTTCGCGCTCACCGATCGCACCGAGCAGGTGCGTCGCCGCGAGCAGGTGCGGGCCATCCAGCAGGAGCGCCTGCGCGAAGCGCGCCTGCTCGCGACCATCCAGGAGAGCACCGACAACAACCTGGTTTATTTCGGCCGGGACCTGCGCATCGCGCAGGCGAACTCGGCCTTCCTGAGCACTGCGAACGGCACGCGCGCGGAGGTCCTGGGCAAGACGATTCCGGAGATCTTCCCCGCCTCCGGCGATCTCCACAAGTTGCTGCAGCACGCCCTCCACACCGGCGACCCCGTTGTCGTGCACGAGGTCGCGCGCGAACCTATGCCCTGGATGCCGCAGGTCGCGCAGTACTGGGACTTCGTGATCACCCCGGTCAAGGACGAACAGGGGGAGGTGGACGGGATCGTCGTCTCCGGGACAGATGTCACCGGGCAGGTACTCAACCGAGAGCGCTTGCTCGAACAGGAGCGCCACCGGACCCGCCTGGCCGAGGCGCTCAATGCGGAGTTGAACCACCGGGTGAAGAACAACCTCGCGATGGTGGGCGGGCTGCTGCATATGCAGATCGCCGACCGCCCGAGAGGAGACGAGGCGGCGGAGATGGTGCGCCAGACCATCTCTCGCCTGCGGGCCATCGCGGCCGTGCACGAGCAGCTCAATGAGACGCAGTTGAGCGACGTGGAGATCGTGGATGCGTTGCGCCGGATCGCCAAGGCCTCGCGCCAGATCCTGGCGCCGGGTCAGGGGGAACTGTCGGTGGAGGGAGAGCCGGTGTTCCTGCCGTCTCGTTCCGCCACTACGCTCTGTGTGGTGGTCAACGAGTTGATCACCAATGCCATGAAACACGGCGCGCCGCGCATCGACGGCCGGCGCGCCATCACGGTCACGGTGGGCAAGGAGAGTGGCAAGCTGCGCCTCGGGGTGTGGAACTCCGGCAACGCCCTCGCGGAGGACTTCGACCTGAACCAGCACGCGCAGATGGGACTGCGGTTGGTGCACGGGATCGTGGTGGATCAGTTCCGCGGCGCCTTCAGCATCACGCCCGCGGACTCCGGCACGCTCGCCCAGATCGTGGTGGACGAGACCGCCCTGGGGGAATAGGCTCACCCGCGCAGGCGCACGCTTCCCACGAGGTCGGCGACGTGCGGCACATCGTGCCGCACGAGGTAGTCCGCGATCCCCCTGACCACCCGGTTGGCCGCCTCCGGGTCGGCGTAGAGCGCCGTGCCCACGGCCACCGCGGAGGCTCCGGCGAGGAGGAACTCCAGCGCGTCCGACGCGTTCCAGATCCCGCCCATCCCGATCACCGGAATCTGCACCGCCCGCGCCACGTAGAAGACGCGATACACCGCGGCCGGGCGGATGGCCGGACCGGACAGCCCGCCCGTGTTCGCGGCGAGAATGGGGCACTGCCGCTCCACGTCAATCACCATTGCCGCGAAAGTGTTGGTGAGCGAGATGGCGTCGGCCCCCGCCGCTTCACAGGCCCTGGCCACCGTCACGATGTCGGTGACATTGGGCGTCAATTTGGCGATGAGGGGCTTGCCGCTCGCCGCCCTCACCGCCGCCACTACCGCCGCGCTGGCCGCGGGGTCAATCCCGAAGGCCATGCCGCCGGATTTCACGTTAGGGCAGGAGATGTTCAGTTCCAGCGCCGCCACCGGCGCGGTCTCCAGGATCCGGGCGCAGGCCGCGAACTCCTCCGCGGTCTCGCCGGCGATGCTGGCGATGAGATTCGTCCCGTAAGTGAGCGCGGCGGGCAGCTTGTCCCGCACGAACGCCTCCACGCCCACGTTCTCCAGGCCGATAGCATTCACCATCCCCGCCGGGGTCTCGGCCGTGCGGCAGGCGGGAGGATTACCCCGCCGCGCCTCCAGCGTGACCGTCTTCAGCACCAGCGCGCCCAACTCCCCGTAAGGGGCGAGGCCCATGAACTCGTCCCCATACCCGAACACCCCGGAGGCGATCATCACCGGGTTCTGCATGGTCATGGAGCCGATGCGAGTGGTGAGGTCAGGCGAGGTCATCGCTCAGCCGCTCCCAATCAACCTGTGACGCGTAGAACACCGGCCCCTCCCGGCAGGCGGTGACTAACTCCGGCCCCGCTTTGCCGAGCACCGGGACCACACAGGACCGGCAGGCCCCCCCTCCGCAGGCC
>CAZUGW010000138.1:0-8378 GCA_964620055.1 uncultured bacterium | reverse complement strand
GGATATGAGGAGGGCGGCCAGCTCACCGAGGCGGTGCGGCGCCGGCCCTACTCCGTCGTGCTGCTGGACGAGTTGGAGAAGGCCCATCCGGAAGTGTTCAACGTGCTGCTCCAGGTGATGGAGGACGGTCGCCTGACCGACTCCCAGGGGCACGTCGTGGACTTCCGCAATATCGTCCTGATCATGACCAGCAACGTCGGCACCAGCATCTCGGATGTCGGGGCCGGCATGGGCATCACCGCGCTGACCTCGAAGGACTACGAACAGGACTCCCACGACCGGATGAAGGACACGGTCCTGGAGAAACTGAAGCAGACCTTCCGGCCCGAGTTCTTGAACCGCGTGGACGAGGTGATCGTGTTCCACGCGCTGACCCAGGAGCAGGTGACGCAGATCGTCGCGTTGCTGCTAACCCGGGTGTCGGAGCGGCTGCACGAGCAGAGCCTGCGGCTGACGGTTAGCGAGGAAGTGAAGCAGTTCCTGGCCAAGGAGGGCTTCGACCGCACGTTGGGCGCCCGGCCGCTGCGGCGTGCCATTCAGCGCCATATCGAGGACCCGCTGTCGGAGGGGCTGCTGTACGGGAACTTCCTGGAGGGCGACACCATCGAGGCCGTGCTGCAGGACGGCGCCGTAGTGTTCCGCCGGGCCGAGGAGATGGCGTCGGTCGCACCGTAGCGACCCGCGCGAGTGCGGCAAGAGTCTGGGTTCGACACGGCCAGCCCCCGGCCCGTCCGGGGGCTGCGTCTTGTCAGGCGTAAGCTGAGGCGAGGGCGAATGTTTGCCTGGCGCAGGCTGAGGGTATGAGCAAGGCTAAGGCGAGTTATGTCTGCAACCGGTGCGGCGGCGTCTTCCCCCAGTGGTATGGGAAGTGCCCGGCGTGCGGTGAATGGGACACGTTGGGCGAGTTCCGCGAGGCGGCGGCTCCACCGGCCGCGGTGAGGCGAGGGGCGGCGCGCGTTCCCAGGCCGGTGACCGACGTGGAGGTGGCGGCGCAGCCACGGTTGCGAACGCAGGTCGAGGAGTTGGATCGAGTGCTGGGAGGCGGTCTCGTGCCGGGCGCGCTGGTGCTGCTGGCCGGCGACCCCGGGCTGGGGAAGTCCACCTTGCTCTTGCAGGCGGCGAACTCGTTCGCCGCCGCCCACGCGCCCTGCCTCTACGTCTCCGGGGAGGAGTCGCTGCAGCAGGTGGCCCTGCGCAGCCGGCGGCTGGGTTCGCTGTCGCCGCAACTGCTGCTCCTCGCCGAGACGGACGCCGCGGCAATCGAGGAGCAGGTGGAGCAGACGCGGCCGGGATTGCTGATCATTGACTCGATCCAGGCGATGTACTCGCCGACGACGGACTCTCTCCCCGGGAGCGTGGGGCAAGTGCGGGAATGCGCGGCGCGGATGATGCGCCTCGCCAAGGATCTGAACGTGCCCACGGTGCTGGTAGGGCACGTCACGAAAGAGGGAACCATCGCGGGACCGCGGGTGCTCGAGCACATGGTGGACACGGTGCTGTCGCTGGAGGGCGAGCACCACGTCGGGTATCGGGTGCTGCGCGCGGTGAAGAACCGCTTCGGCTCGACCGACGAGGTCGGGCTGTTCCACATGGCGGAGGAGGGGATGCAGGGCGTGCCGGACGCCAGCGCCGCGCTGCTGAAGGAGCGGAAGGCCGGCCTGCCCGGCTCGACCGTCACCGCGACACAGGAGGGCAATCGCCCGCTGCTGGTGGAGATTCAGGCGCTGGTGAGCGAGGCCTCCCCGTTCGGGGCGCCGCGGCGAAGCGTCACCGGTCTCGACTACAACCGTACCTGCCTGATCCTCGCCGTCCTGGAGAAGCGGGCGCGGGTATCGCTGGCGAAGATGGACGTGTTCGTGAATGTGCCCGGCGGCCTTCGGGTGAGCGAACCGGCCACGGACCTGGCCCTGGCGCTGGCCGTGGCGAGCAGCGAGCGAGACCAGCCCGTGCCGCCGGAAATGGGGTTCGTGGGGGAGATCGGACTGACCGGCGAGGTGCGCTCTGTGCCGCGGCTGGACCGCCGGCTGGCGGAGCTGGCGCGGCATGGGTTCAAGCGCTGTCTGGCGCCGCGCGCGGCCGGGGTCACGGCCCCGCCAGGTCTGGACCTGATCGCGGTCGAGCATGTTCATGAGGCGCTAAAGTTTACTTTTGGTCAATAAGCGCGACATTATATCAGGGTGGCGCGTCAAAGGGAGTAGAGGGGTGGCGCGGACGAGGCGCGGCGGGCGAGCGGAAGGAGGTGAGAAGAGTTGATAGTGCGCTTGATTGGGTTGGCTTTCAGCGCGACGATCGCGGTGCTGTCGGCCTGGGTGGCCGTCGCCTGGTCGGAAGTATACGTGTCGGTCTACGAGGACATCGGCATCGGGCCGCTCACGGGCGCGTATTTCCGACCGACCTACGAGGCCTTGTTCGCCGCCTTTGGGCTGATCGCCGGTTTCACCATCGCCAGCCTCATCTATCGTCAGGCGGTAGAACTCTGGCATAATCTGCTGTCGGACATCAGCAGCATCCCGGCGCGCGACAAGCTGGCCGTGGTAATGGGCATCTTCATGGGGCTCGCCATGACCGTGCTGATCGGTCTGCTGGTGATCCGCATCCCCACCTACGGCTGGCAGTTGGTGGTGCTGATCGGCATCGTGGCGATCTACCTCGGCGTGCTGATCACGCTGAGCATGAGAGAGGAGTTGTACTTCTTCTTCCCCGGGGCCGCCGCCTCCATCGCCGCAGAGCGTCTGGCCCCCAAGCTGCAGCCGAAGCTGCTGGACACCAACGTCATCATAGACGGCCGGATTGCGGATATCGCCCGCGCCGGGTTCATCGAGGGACCGATCTACGTCCCCGGGTTCGTGCTCGACGAACTGCACCTCATCGCCGACTCCTCCGACTCGCTGAAGCGCAACCGCGGCCGCCGCGGGCTCGATATCCTAAACGAGATGCAGGACGAGACGAATCTTCAGGTGGAGATCTGCCGCGACTACGCCGGCGCCATCAGGGGAGACGAGGCGGTGGACGCCAAGCTGGTGCAACTCGCCAAGGAGATGGAGGCGGCGGTCATCACCAATGACTTCAACCTCAACAAGGTGGCTCAGTTGCAGGGGGTTCGCGTGCTCAATATCAACGAGCTGGCGAACGCGGTGAAGCCCGTGGTGCTGCCCGGCGAGGAGCTCCTGGTGACCGTCGTGCGGGAGGGCAAGGAGCAGGATCAGGGGGTGGCCTATCTGGATGACGGCACCATGGTGGTAATCGAGCGCGGCAAGGAGCGCATCGGGGAGTCCATTCGCATCGTCGTGACCAGCGTGCTCCAGACCGTGGCGGGTAAAATGATATTTGGGAACCCGCAAGACGGCGGGCGCGCCCTTCAGGAGAGTTCTCATAGGAACCACCGCAGTGATAGCGGCAGCGGGGCGAGGAGAAAGGCTCGGCCTTCCGGAGCCTAAGGCCTTTGCCGAGCTACACGGGAGACCGCTGGTTGCGTACACGCTCGACGCCCTGCGGGCGTGTCCAGGGATAGATGAGATGGTGCTGGTGGTAGCGCCATCCGACGTAGAACGGGCGCGGCGAACGCTGCTGCGATCCGACGGGGACCGCACCGAGAAGGTGGCGGCCGGCGGGGCGGAGCGGTGGGTCTCGGTGCGCGCGGGACTGGCCGAAGTCAATCCCGCGGCCGAGTTGATCCTGGTGCACGACGGCGCCCGTCCTTTCGTTACCCCCGAGCTCGTGGCGCGCACCCTCGCCGCCGCGGCCGCCCATGGGGCGGCCATCGCCGCGTTGCCCTCCACCGATACCCTGAAGGAAGTGGCCGCGGACCTCTCGGTCATGGCCACGCTCGACCGCTCCCGCATCTGGCAGGTCCAGACTCCCCAGGCGTTCCGGCGCGAACTGCTCGTCAGAGCGCACGAGGCCGCAGGGTCGGGGACGCCGGCGACGGATGATGCCGCGCTGGTAGAGCGTCTGGGCCATCCCGTCCAGGTGGTGTTGGGAGAGGCGAACAACCGCAAGATCACCCGCCCGGAGGACCTGGTGTGGGCGGAAGGAGTCCTGGCGGCGCGCGCCGGGGGGACGGAGGTGGAGACGGAGTTCCGATCGGGTGTGGGCTATGACGCGCACCCGCTGGTCGAAGGCCGCCCACTGATCCTGGCGGGAGTGCTATTCCCCGGGGAGCCGGGCCTGCTCGGGCACTCGGATGCGGATGTCGTCTGCCACGCCATCTGCGACGCGCTGCTCGGCGCGGCCGCGGCCGGGGACATCGGCCGGTATTTCCCGGATTCGGACCCACAGTTCGCGGGCGCCAGCAGCCTATCGCTGCTGGCGCGGGTGGCGGAGCTGGTGGGAGCGGAGGGGTGGGAGATCGGGAACGTGGACACCGTAGTGGTCGCGGAGCGCCCGCGTCTGGCCGACCGCGTCGCGGAGATGCGCGGGGCGCTGGCCGAGGCGATGAATATCGGGGTCACGCGCGTCAGCGTGAAGGGGAAAACGACGGAGGGAATGGGGTTCACCGGGCGGCGGGAGGGGATCGCGGCCCACGCGATCGGCACGCTGCACCGGAGACGTGGCATCTCAGTATCGTCTACATGAGGGAGGAAACATGCAAGTCAACATCACGGCCAAAGGCGTCGCGATTCCGCCCAAGTTGAGAGAGATCGCGGAAAAGAGGATAGGGAAGCTGCAGCGGCTACTCTCCCCGATCAGCACCGTGGACATCATCTGCTCCCGCGAGCGGCAATGGCGCAAGGTGGAGATGATGGTGGAGGCCAACGGCCTGCTGGTGCGCGGCGAGGAGAAGGCGCTCGAGCTGCAGACCGCGCTGGAGTGCCTGGTGGATCGGCTGGAGCGCCAGGTCAAGAAGTCGCGCAGCAAGCTGATTGACCGCTACCGCGAGGCCCCCGAGACCCGGGAGGCCTGGGCCGAGGCCTCCCCCGAGTTGGAGGAACTGGTGGAGGGAGAGCCCTCGCTGGTGCGCAGCAAGCGGGTGCCGCTCAAGCCGATGACGGCGGAGGAGGCGGCGGCCCAGATGGAGCTGGTCGGGCACGACTTCTTCGTCTTCACAAACGCCGACACGGAGCAGGTGAACGTCCTCTATCGGAGAAGAGATGGGAACTACGGCCTCATCGAGCCGGAGTTCTAAGTCTGGTCTTCATAAATCGAGGACGGGTTTGACCTTAGCAGAGTTTCGGGAGTTGGTGCGTCAGGAATTCGGGCCGAAGCTGGAGCGAGCCACTCCGGCCAACGTGCGTGATTTCCTCGACCGCATGCAGTTGCGGCTGCATCAGGACGCGCGCGAGCAACAGCCGTACGTGCTCGAGGAGGAGTGCCGCGCGACCAGCTATGAGGAGATCGTCTCCGACTTCTTCTCCCGCGCCCTCGACTACCCGGCGGAGCAGTCCCTGATCATGCTGTGGCTGCTCGCCTTCGAGCAGCACTTCGCGATGCTGGAGGAGGACTACGCCCGCCGCCACGTGATGATCTTCGGCGAGGGCGAGACGGACTAGTGCCGGCGGGGGCGCGCCGGGTATCCTCCGCGTCGGCACGCCGCGCGCTGATTCGCTTATGAATATCTCGGATTTCGACTACCATCTTCCCCCCGAGCTCATTGCGCAGGAACCCGCGCGCCCGCGCGACTCCTCCCGCCTGCTCGTGCTGGGTCGGGAGAGCGGGGAGATCACGCATCGCACCTTTCGCGACTTCCCCGCGTACCTGCGCCCGGACGATGTGGTGGTGTGCAACGACACTCAGGTGATTAGGGCGCGCCTGCACGGCCGCCGCGCCGGTGGCGGGAAGGCGGAGGTGCTGCTGCTGGAGGAGCGGGAGGCGGGCGTGTGGGAGGTCTTAGCGAGCCCGGGGCGGCGGCTGCCGCCGGGCCGTGAGATCGTCTTCCCCGATCTGGGCGTGCGGGCCGAGATCGTGTCGCGCACGGCGACCGGCGGGCGGGTGCTGCGTTTCCACGGGCCCGCGGAGGCGGTCGCGTCGCTGGCCGGCCTGGGCGAGGTGCCTCTGCCGCCGTACATCACCCGCCCGTTGACGGAGGAGAGCGACTACCAGACCATCTACGCGCGCCTCCCCGGATCGAGCGCCGCGCCTACGGCGGGATTGCACTTCACCCCGGAGATGCTGGAGGCGGTGCGCGGCCGCGTTCACGCGGTCGCCTATCTCGCCCTCCACATCGGCCTCGCCACCTTCCGACCGATCCACGCGGCGCGCGTGGAAGATCACGACATGCACACGGAGAAGTATGTCATCCCGGAATCCACCGCGGAGTTGGTGACGCAGGCGGTGGCGGAGGGGAGGCGCGTGGTCGCAGTCGGGACGACCACGGTGAGAGCCCTGGAGTCGGCCGCCTCCGAGGACGGCCAGGTGCGCTCCGGGCCGGGCGAGACGGGTCTGTTCATCCGGCCGGGCTATCGGTTTCGCGTGGTGGGCGGACTGCTCACGAACTTCCACCTCCCGCGCTCGACGCTGCTGATCCTGGTAAGCGCCTTCGTGGCTGAGCCTCGGCTTCGCCGAGGCCGCCACCCCGGTCCGCCGCCTGCGGCGGACACAGGGGCGGGAAGAGAGAGCATCCTCCGCGCCTACGCGGAAGCCGCAGAGCAGCGTTACCGCTTCCTCAGCTTCGGCGACGCGATGCTGATCGCGTAGGGGCACGGCATGCCGTGCCCTGTGACAGGAGTGTGACGTTGAGTGTGTGCCCTGTGACAGGAGTGTGATGTTCAATGTGTGCCAAGGGCACGGCCTGCCGTGCCCCTACGCGAATGTGATGTTGATCGTCTGAGAAGAGGGACTCTTGCGGCCAAGCGAACTGGACAAAATGTTCGAGCTGGAGGACACGTACTGGTGGTTCATCGCCAGGCGGAAACTCGTGTCCACGCTGCTGACGCGACACCTCGCCACGTCATCTGCGCGCGCGCGCGTCATCCTCGATGTTGGGTGCGGGACGGGCGCGACGCTCCAGGGGCTGTCCGAATTCGGGCGCGTCGTGGGGATGGATAGCTCGCGGTACGCGCTCCAGTGTTGCCGCCGCCGGGGCCGGCCCCTGGGTCCGCCGCAGGCGGCGGACCGGGGTGGCGGCCTCGGCGAAGCCGAGGCTCAGCCACACGATCTGGTGCAGGCGCGCGGCGAGGCCCTCCCCATTGCCGACGCCTCGGCCGACGCGATCACCGCGCTGGACCTGCTGGAGCATATCCCTGACGACGCGGCCGCGGTGCGTGAGTTTGCCCGCGTGCTCCGGCCAGGCGGGGTGCTGATCGTCACCGTGCCGGCCTACCCGTTCCTGTGGAGCGAGCACGACGAGGCGCTGGACCATCTGCGCCGCTACCGCGCGGCGCGCCTGCGCCAGATCATCGCCGAGTCCGGCCTCGTCATCGAGCGCCTCTCCCCCCTCATCACCTTCCTGCTCCTGCCCATCGCCGCGCTGCGCGTGCTCCAGCGCCTCCGCCCTCGGAAGCGTGGGCCGCAGACCGCGCTGATCGTCCCGCCCCGCGCCGTGAACTCCCTGCTCACCAAGCTGCTGCTGCTGGAGAACCGCTGGCTGCTGCACTTCAACCTGCCGGTGGGGGTGTCGTTGATGGCGGTGGCGAGGAAGCGGGAGTAGCTGAGAGAGCAGGCTTCCCGCCTGCACCGGCCGTTGGATTGCTTCGGCACGGCAGCAATCCCAACGGCCGCGCGTGTGGGAAGGGGATGCCGTGCCTCGCGAGGAATCACTGTGTCGGGCGCATTCCCCAGGCACTGCGGGACACCGCGCCGATTTGCGTGAGCGGATGGACCATGAGCGGCGAAGACACGAACGAGGTTGGCGCCCCAGGCCCGGCGGCCGAACCGGGCGGCAAGACCCCGAGTGACTTGATCGCGGCGCAGGAGAAACTGGAGCAGCGCCTCGTTCGGCCGGATGGCGAGGCGTTGCGCACTCCGGTGGCGGCCGAGGCCCATACGCCAGCCTACGAGATGCACCGCTACTACGCGCGACGATCGCACAGCGTCTTCCGGCGATTGCTGCAGCACTATTCACGCCCCGGCCAGATTGTGCTCGACCCGTTCTGCGGGGGTGGGGTCACAGTAATCGAGGGGATGCGGCTTCGGCGCAGGGTGATAGGGGTCGACTACAACCCTATGGCGGTGATGATCACGCGCCTGAGCGTCACCCCTGCACCCGTGTCTGAGTTTGCCGCCACGTTTGCCCAACTGGCAGCCAAAGCCAGTGATCTGATTATGGGCATGTATCGCACGGATTGCCCTGAGTGCGGCAGTTCGAAGGCGTTCGCGGAATGGTACGAGTGGAGCACGCGCGTCCGGTGCCCGCACTGTAGCAAGACGGTGACGCTCGCGGAGGCCACAAAGCCCCGCGGCAGCAGCGAATACGAGTGTCCTCATTGCCACAAAGGCTTCGT
>CAZUGW010000137.1:4953-8382 GCA_964620055.1 uncultured bacterium | reverse complement strand
GCGATGACAAGCAGATGCATCCCTGGATCCAGAACATCTACGCCACGCACCCGGTGCTGTCGAGCCGCGAGGATCGCCTCACCGCGCTGGGTGGGAAGGAGCCGGACGACGCGCCTCCTCCCCCACCCTCCCCGCAGTTCAGTCTCGCGGCTGGCCTCAAGCCGCTAGATCCCTCCGTGCCGATCGCGGTTCGCATTCTCCAGCCGAGCGGCGGGCGGTGGGAGCATCCGTGGCGGAAGTCCTTCACGAAGGCGCTGCACCTGCGGCTGACGCCGTTGGGCTTCACCATCGCGGGCGACGATCTCATGTACAAGCCGGACATCGGCGATCCCGTCGCGGCGGCGCGCAGCCGTGACGCGAAGTACCTGCTGGTGGTGACGGTGAAGGAGACGCAGAGCGAGGTCACCGCCGCGGCGAAGCCGACCGGCACGCCGGTGAAGGCGGCGGTGGAGATGACCGCGCGCCTCGTGAACGTGACCACCGGCGCGGAGGCCTGGACGGGCAGCTTCGCGGAGACGGCGGAGGGTGCGGATGTGTTGCCGACCGATCCGGAGACGCTCTACCTCGATACCACCGTGGGCGGCCTGGCCTGGAAGGGGGCGGGGGAGTTCGCGGTGGCAGCGGCGAAGGCGGCGGGGGCGAAGCCTCTGTAGTGCGGGCGTACCCACGCCCGCCATTGGATCATCCCAGGGAGGACCTCATGGCGAGAAAACGATTTGCGCTGGTCGGGGCGGGCTTGTTCGGGGAGATGCACGCGAGAGCGTATAGCAGCCAACCCTTGACTCATGAACCCTCATAGGAGGCGGAGTTGGCGGTGGTGTGCGACCTGAACGGGGACCGCGCGAAGGAGATCGCGGAGAGGTACGGCGCGCCGAAACATACGACGGACTGGCGCGAGGTGGCCGGGGACGCGGGGGTTGATGGGGTTTCGGTGGCGACGCCGGATTTCGCGCACACCGAGATCGCGGTGGGGATGGCCGAGGCCGGGAAACACGTGCTGGTGGAAAAGCCTCTGGCCACCACGGTGGCGGACTGCGAGAGGATCGTCGCCGCGGCGAAGCGGGCGGGCGTGAAGCTGATGACCGCGTACCACAACCGCTGGAATCCGGCGTTTCACGAGGCTTACCGCCGGGCGCGCTCTGGCGAGATCGGCGCGCCGCGGTACGTCTATTTCCGCCTGAGCAACACGACGTTCGTGCCCCTGCAAATGCTGGCCTGGGCGGAGAAGTCCTCGGTGCTGTGGTTCCTGGGTAGCCATGCGACAGACATGGCGTGCTGGCTGATCGGGGAATGGCCGACGCGGGTGTACAGCGTCTCGCGGCGCGAGGTGCTGAAGGGGATGGGAGTGGACACGCCGGACCTGTTCGCGAGCACGCTGGAATTCCCGTCGGGCGCGGTGGCGATGATTGAGAACGTGTGGCTGCTCCCGCAAACCGCGCCGAACGTGGTGGACGCGAAGTGCGAGGTGGTCGGCACGAAGGAGACGATCTACATCAATACCTCGCATCACGCCGCGTTCGAGATCTACACCACCGAGGGGGTGAAGTACGCGGATATGCTGGGCGCGCCGCAGGTACACGGCAAGTACACGGGGTTCATGATCGAGAGCCTGCGCCACTTCGCGGACTGCGTGTGTTACGATCAGACTCCGCTCGTGTCCGGGGAGGATGGGCTGGAGGTAACGCGCGTCCTGTGCGCGCTGGAGGAGTCGGTGCGGACCGGTCTGCCGGTCGAGATCGCGCGATGAGCGGGTCCGACCGCGCCATCGAGATCCGGCTGATCGAGCGGCGGCGCTGGCTGCGCGTCGTGGCCGAGGATCAGGGCCGGGAGGTGAGCCATCTCAGCTTCGGGCCGATGCCGGTGCGCGTCGGCCCGGCCGGGCAGTTGAGCATGGCCGGCATCGCAGGGGTGGCCACCGAGCCCGGGTATCGGCGAGCGGGACTCGCGCACCGCGTGTTCGACCGCGCGATGGACGAGATCGGGGCGGCGGGCTATTCCTGCGTCGGCCTTTACACGGGCACGGACATCGTGGCCCACCGCCTCTACCGCCGCTATGGGTTCGTGGACACGCTCGTGCCCACCGTCGCGACCAAAGTGCTCGACTCGGGGCAGTTTGTCGTAAACCGCCTGTCCGCGCTATTCCGCGGGGACGATGTCTCGCCGGAGTTGCGAAGCTGGCGCTGCACCATGCAGGTCCGCCTCTCGCGCCATGACCCCGTGTTCGTGCGCATTGGCCAAGGCGAGGTGACGTTGCTGGACTCGCCCCCGGAGAAGATTGACCTGTCGCTGACAGTGAGCGGCGCGACGTTGGGCCAGCTCTTCTGGGGCGTGTTCGGCGTCGCGTTCACGGAGGCGGCGAAGTTGGTGCAGTGGGAGGGGGATGAGGCGCACTGGCGTCGCCTCGCCGCCGCCATCGAAGCGCGGCGCGAGGTCATCAAGGAAGGGTCTATGTGAGCGATCTTTCCATCCGCAGTCACCAGCCCGGCGACGAGCACGAGACGGCCGAGCTATTCAACCGGTACACCGCGTGTTTTGTCGGTCCGTTCGCCGTCACGCCCGAGGCGTGGCTGGCACAATACCATCGCACGTGGCGCAGCCCCGGCCTGGAGCAGGACCCGGAATGCGTGCGCGTAGCGGTGCGAGAGGGCCGGATCGTCGGCCACAGCGCGGCCGACTATGACGCGGGGGAGACGGTGATCTTGCAGGAGTTGTGCGTGGCCGAGGAGCGCGACGCGGCCGAGCTCGCGCAGGCCCTGATTGCGGACGTGGAGGCGCGCTGCCTGGCGCGGGGCAAGACGACGCTGCTGCTCCACCTCTCCCACGAGGACGGGCTGGTGACCCGCGTCGCGGAGCAGATGGGGTATGAGTTCACGCGCAGCACCGGCGTGTTCATGGCCGCGGTCACGAACCTGGAGCAGTTCCTCCGCGAGATCGAGGCGGAACTGACCCGGCGATTGGCGGAGAGCGTCTGCCGCGACTGGACCGGGAGTATCGCGCTCCGCAGCGGCGAGATGGCGGCCGGGCTGTACCTCCACGACGCGCAGGTGGAGGTGGCGACGGTCTCCGGGCCGACGGTCACGGCAGAGATAGATCCCGGACTGCTGCCGCTGCTGTTGCTGGGGAGGATCACGGTCGGAGAGGCGTACTTGCAAGACCAACTGACGTTGCGCGCGGAGGACAGGCTGCAGGCCCTGCGTGTGCTCGACGCGCTGTTCCCGCGGACGGCGATGTATCTGCCGCGGGCGCAGTGGTGGTGATTACCAGGACCCCGCAGCGCGTTTCGCGCGGGACCCGCCGACGTGCCCCTTCGCCCACCAGTGCGGCGGGCGAACGCGAATCGTGATGGCCCCATCCTCGTCGGTGCGCATGATTGTCGCGCGGGCCTGCTTCAGTTCCTCCAGCGTCTCCGGCGAGGGGTGGCCGCACTGG
>CAZUGW010000137.1:392-4943 GCA_964620055.1 uncultured bacterium | reverse complement strand
CAATCCGTCATCGTGCGACGTCTGGTCGCCGGCTTCAAACTTCCGGTTCGCATTGTCGTCGCGCCGACCGTCCGCGAGCCCGACGGCCTGGCCCTCTCCTCGCGCAACGTCCACCTGGCGCCCTCGGAGCGTACCGCGGCACCCGTCATCCACCGCGCATTGATGGCGGCCAGGGCCGGATGCACGATCGCGATGAACTTCGTGCCCACGATGTCCCGCGACCCGTGGTGCGGAACTTTGAGCACGGTGCTCTGTACAGCCGGGCCGAGACGCGCCAGCCGCGCCGCGGCCAGACGCTCGATATCTCCGGTAAGTAACATGCTGAATCCGTCGTAGGTCAGGCGCATCACCACCGAGTTGTTGTTCGCCTCCGAACCGGCCCCGGACAGCCGCGGGTCGGGCGGGTTAAGCACCTCGAGTCCGACCCCCTCGCCGAGGCTGACATGCTGCCCCTCGGTGGCGCGGCGCACGGGGATCTTGCGGGCCTGCAGCAGTTGGCGTAACTCCTGGTAGGTATCGCTCTGCTCCTCCAGCATTGGGTCGAGTACCAGTCCGACCGGCACTTGCTCTACCACCGCGGCGAGGCCGCCGATGTGATCCTCGTGCGGGTGGGTGATCACGAGCGCGTCGATCCGCCGCACTCCTCTCGCCAGCAGGGCCGGCAGCACCACCTCTTTCCCTACGTCATAGCCCTTGGTCTGCTCCCCCTCCCGCCCGCCGCCGTCTATCAGCATCGTCTTGCCGCTCGGGGCCTGGACGAGAATGCTGTCCCCCTGCCCCACATCCAATACCGTGATCGTCAGGTGACGCGATGATCCGGCCAGCGCGAAGCCCCAGACCGCCAAAACCGCGGCCAGAAGGAGGAGGAGCAGAATCCGTTCGCGTGTGACTCTCATACCTTCCCTTTATTGCACGTCGGGCGGTCGCCCACCTCTCCCGACTCGCGTCGCCGCAAATGTGGAATAGAACCCCTGTGGCCGGCGGAGGCCCGGCCGCCCGAGCCGCGTCTGGGAGAGACCGATGGCCGTTCGACCACCGCGCCCATTGAGTGAAGACGTCACCGCGAAGAGCGAGGATCGCGCGTCGCGCGTTGTCCTCGTTCTGGGGCTGGCGGGCGGGGTCACTGGGATCGCGCTGGCCGCGGCCTCGCACAGTACGTTCGGCCGCGTCGTGGGCGGCGCGCTCTCAGTTTCGGCCATGGCGCTGTTCGGGCACGCCTGCGTCCGCGAGCGCCGCGCCCGCCAGCGCCTCCAGCGGGCGCTCGAAGAGTCGGCGGAGGAGCGCCGCAAGATCATCGCGACCGTCTCCCACGATTTCCGTTCCCCGCTCACCGCGGTGGTCGGGTTCACGCAGCTTCTCTGTGACCAAGAAGATTCTCTCGATCCCCAGCGCCGCCGCGACTACCTCCGCGTCATCCGCGAGCAGTCCCAGCAGTTGGGCCGGATGATCGAGGACACGGTTGACCTCTCCCGCGCGGCCGAGGGTCGTCTAAAGATCAACCCCACCGACTTGCGCCTCGAGGAGGTGGTGGAGAGCGCGCTCACTCTGCTCGATCATCCCGCGGACCGCGACCGCATCACCCTCGCCATCGCGCCCGACGCGCCTTCGGTCTGGGCCGACCCGTACGAGCTGGAGCAAGTCCTCGACCGCCTGCTTCACCTCGCGCTGACGCGATCTGCCAAAGGCGCAGAAGTGATCGTCCAGGCCGCCGCGTGCGATGGAGTAGCCCAGATCACCGTCCGCGCCGACGGCCTCGATACGAGCGCGGAGTGCTTCCGCCCGCTCCATGAAGATCTGGACGCCGCCTACGCTTTCGGCCAACAGGACCACCGCGGCCTCTTCATGGCCGCGACCCGCGCGCTCGTGGAGTTGCACGGCGGCTCGATCTCCGCCGAGGAGGGCGCCATCCTCCTCACCCTCCCCGCCTCCTGTCCCGAACCGGTCGCCGAACCCGCGTTGCGGGACCGATCCGAACTTTTCGCTTGACATCGCCCCCGCCACGTGGTAAGAATCATCTCGCCCGTTACGGCGGGCAGCACAACTTCATACGTGCGGCAAGTGGGTAAAGACGTTGGGAAGACGGTGCAAGTCCGTCGCTGCCCCGCAACTGTGACCGCGGACGAAACCTGTAGCATCAGCCACTGTCCCCTCGGGGATGGGAAGGCGCAGGGAGTAGGACGAGGCGGAAGCCAGGAGACCGACCCGCTTGTTCGGCAGTGCCACTTCGCGGGAAGGTAGGCATGGCGCGCGCCTCAGAATGTCAGCGCCCCGGCCCCCTGTTCGGCGGTCGGGGTTTTTCGATGGCCCGGCTCCGCTTACCTCACGCGTATATCACAGAGGAGGCGGAGATGGGTCGTCGACGCGGGTTCACGCTCATCGAGCTGCTGGTGGTGATCGCGATCATCGGCATCCTGGCAGGCCTGTTGTTCCCGGTGTTTCAGAAGGCGCGGGAGAAGGCGCGGCAGGCCTCGTGTCTGTCGAACGTGCACCAGTTGGCTCTGGCCATGCTCATGTACGCGGACGACAATGACGGCGGGTACGTCCCCGCTTGGGACAAAGATAACCTCATGCGCTGGCACGGCCGGCGCGCGACTCTCGACGCTCCCTTCGACCCCAAGCTGGGCCCGCTGTGGGAGTACTACAAGTCCTCTGACCTCCGCAAGTGCGGGAGTTTCGAGCCGGAATGGACGAGTGAAGGGCAGTTTGAGCTGGGGAATGGCGGCTACGGCTACAACGCGCAGTACGTCGGTGGAACGCCGGGAGATTGGGTGAGCGGCCGCATGTTCATCCCCGCGAGAGAACCACTCATCAACAACCCGAGCCAGACCATCATGTTTACCGACGCCGCGTTCATTGACTGCGAACGCAACTACACCGAATACGCGTTTTGCGAAGCCCCTATCTACGAGTTCTGGCACTTCTCGGCCGATCCGAGCACGCACTTTCGTCACGGCGGCTTCGCGAACGTCGCCTTCTGCGACGGTCATGCGCGGGCGATGCGGATGGTGATGACGCAGACAAGTGGCAGTTGCCCGTGGAAGAAGCCGGACAAGCTCTTCACCAAAGAGGACTATCAGAAGGCGAACCTCGGTTTCCTGGGAGAGGACAATTCCCTCTATGACCGACAGTAAGGGCAAGTCGCTGACGCTGATCCTGGGCGGCGCGCGGGGGGGCAAGAGCGCCTTCGCTCAGGCCCTCGCCGCGCGGAGAAGCGAGCGCGTCACTTTCATCGCCACCGCGGAGGCGGGCGATGAGGAGATGCGCGCGCGGATCGAGCAGCACCGCGACTCCCGCCCCGGCCACTGGCACACCATAGAAAGACCCTCCGCCGTGGCCTGGGCGGTGAGCACCGCGGCGGGGCAGTCCGAGGTCGTCGTCCTCGACTGCCTCGCGCTGCTCGTCTCCAACTTGCTGCTGGCCGAGGGGGAGGACTATGCGGCGGCGGAGGCGCGGGTGGACCGCGAAATAAGCGACCTCCTCGCCGCCTATGCCGCAGGCTCGGCCAGTCTCATCGTGGTCAGCAACGAGGTGGGGATGGGCGTGGTGCCGGCCTATCCGCTGGGGAGAGTGTACCGCGACTTATTGGGACGGGCGAACGCACAACTGGCGCGCGCGGCCGATCAGGTGTACGTGATGGTGGCAGGCCTGGCGATGGAGATCAAGGCCTCTGGCCTAGCGATAACATGGGAGTTAGAGCATGACACTGCTTGAACAGACCGTCGCAGCTATCGGTGATCTTGACGAGACGGCGATGCAGGCGGCGCGGGAGCGCCAATCGCAGTTGACGAAGCCGCCGGGGAGTTTGGGGCGACTGGAGCGCCTCTCCATTCAGATCGCGGGGATTCAGGGGAAGGCGCGGCCTGACGTGTCGCGCAAGGTCTTGTTTGTGATGGCCGGCGACCACGGCGTGGTGGCGGAGGGAGTGACGGCGTTTCCGCAAGATGTGACCTGGCAGATGGTGGCGAACTTCGCGGCGGGCGGAGCGGCGATCAATGTGCTGGGCCGCCAGGTCGGGGCGAAGGTGGTGGTGGTTGACGCCGGCGTGGTCGGCGACGCTCCGACCAGCGCGGCCGTGATCGTGAAGAAGGTTGGTCGCGGGACGAAGAACATGGCGGTCGGCCCGGCTATGTCGCGGGAGGAGGCGGTGCGTGCGGTGGAGGTCGGGATCGAGGTGCTGGAGGCGGAGATGAACCCGCCGCTCGACCTGGTAGGAGTCGGCGACATGGGCATCGGCAACACCACGCCGTCGGCCGCGATCATCGCGACTTTCACCGGCCGTAGTCCGACGGAGGTGACGGGCCGCGGGACGGGGATTGACGACACGATGCACGCGCACAAGATCGGTGTGATCGCGCGCGCGCTGGCGGTGAACCAACCGAACACGGCCGACGCGCTGGACGTGCTCGCCAAAGTGGGCGGGTTCGAGATCGGCGCGATTGCGGGGGTGATGCTGGCCGCGGCGGCGCGGCGCGTGCCGGTGATGGTGGACGGCGTGATCTCCAGCGCGGGCGCGCTGGTGGCCGCGGTGCTGGTGCCGAGAGTCAAGGAGTA
>CAZUGW010000137.1:0-382 GCA_964620055.1 uncultured bacterium | reverse complement strand
CGCGGGGCACCGGTCGGTCGAGCCGGGGCATCGGGCGGCGCTGGAGCACCTGGGTCTGGAGCCGCTGCTGGATCTAGAGATGCGGCTCGGCGAGGGCACCGGTGGGGCCATCGCGATGCACGTGGTGGAGGCGGCGGTGCGCACGCTGAACGAGATGGCGACGTTCGCCGAGGCGGGGGTATCGGAGGCCCTGTGATAGACGGGTTAGTCATCGCTATCAGCTTTCTCACCGTCGTCCCGGTGCGGCTGGCCTCCGTGAGGGTGGGGAGGCTGGGCCGGGCGGCGGTGTGGTTCCCGCTGGTGGGCCTGGCGGTGGGAGGCGCGGTCGCGGCGACCGCGCTGGCCGGGCGCGTGGTGTGGGGGGATCGCTGGATCGCGGCCG
>CAZUGW010000136.1:6981-8399 GCA_964620055.1 uncultured bacterium | reverse complement strand
CGAGCAGGCCGAGCGTGCCCTGAAACAGGTCGCGGCCGTAGGTGTTCTCCCAGTTGCCCGACTTGATGCACTGGTCGCCCTCGGGGATATGGCGGGCGACGGCCAGCATCAGACCGACGGCCATATCCGCCACCGCCTCCGCGTTCGCGCCGGGGGTGTTCGCCACCACGATGCCGCGGCGGGTGCACTCCGGGATGTCCACACAGTCCAACCCCGCGCCATGTCGCGCCACCACCTTCAGCCGCTCGGCTTCATCGAAGGCCGGCGGGTGGAACTGGTCCACTCCCGCGGCGATGGCGTCCACGTCGCGCAGCAGGGGCCTCAGTTCTTCCGCGGTTATGGGCCGGCCGTAGGGATTGTGCACGATCTCATACCCCTCGGCCCGGAGCCGTTCCTCCGGCTCGGGGGTGAGGGTGGAGAATGAGGTTGCGCTAATCAGTACCTTCGGCACAGGTTCGTCTCCTGACCATCAGAGATTAGAGATTGGAGAGTAGAGAGCACGGCCTGAGGAGATAGGGCGATCACTCTCTGCTTTCGACTGCCGACTCTCACTCCCTTTCAGCCGCGACGGTGAGCCATACCGGAAGCCCCGCCCGCGGGTTGTGTCTCCAGTCTTGAAGAGATTCGTCCTTGCCCGGACCGTACGAAAATCCCTCCCAAAACCGCGCGTTCACGGCCGACGACTCGATGATCTTGCACGGGCTAAGCCCAGACTGAACGAGTGCGTTGATGATGCCGGCCATGGTCCAGTGGAACTGGTAGCTGGGGTTCTCATCCTCTAAGTAGGGAAGCATAGTGTCGGCGTACGGCTTTTCCATCTCCAGTGGCTGCACTTGGTCTTTCCGGGGCCTCTGAAAGGGATGAACATCATAGAAGACGTAGTGCCCACCAGGACGGAGCAGGCGTGCGATCTGACCGTAGACCAGGCTCAGGTCGGAGATCCACACGAGCAACCCATTCGTGGAAATCACCAGGTCGAACCCGCCCTCCGGCAAAGCCCCCGGATCGGCCGCGTCGGCTTGAACGAAGCGCATCTTCAGACCCAGCTCCGCCGCGCGGCAGGCGGCCCGGTCCAGTTGCCGCTGCGAGATGTCAGTGGAGATGACCTCTGCGCCCAATCCGGCCAGCGCGAAGGCGGCGTAGTTGTCGCCGCTCGCCACCACGCAGACCTTCTTTCCCGCCAGGTCCCCTACACACTCGCGGATTGTCTCCAACGCCCGGCCCTCGAAGGCCACCTCCGGCTCCTGCGGACATCGCCGCCATGCGCCGTCGGCCTCCGCCAGCGCCTGGTAGCCAGGCGCGCTAACCTCCCAATGCCTCCGATTCACCTCGTGCATCTCTGCCATGCTCAACCCCAATTCGCCGCCGCTTCGGCCCTTCGCCGTTTTGCCCTACTCTGTCCGGCTCGGCACCAACCC
>CAZUGW010000136.1:0-6971 GCA_964620055.1 uncultured bacterium | reverse complement strand
GTTCTGGTTGGGACAACGCCGGAAGCACATGCCGCAGGCCAGGCACTTCTCCTCGTCCATCTGGTAGGCGTCGAGGCCGTCGCGATGGACGGCGAAGTGAGTGCAGATCTGGAAACACAGCCCGCAGCCCACGCCGCAGCCGCAGCTCAGGCAGCGGCTCGCCTCTCGCACCGCCTCTTCCTCGGTGAGCGCGGGGGTGTAGGGATCGAAGTCCAACTTCCGCGCCGCGGCGGGACGCATTTCCAGCGGCACGCGCCCCTCGCGCCGGAGGATGGTGTTGCGAGCCAACACCCGGTCCTTCGACACCTCGGTGAGAGTGGGATCATACTGCAGGAACGGTTCGCCGTCCGTAAGCATCCGATCTATGGAGGCGGCCGCCTTGCGGCCGGAGGCGACGGCGGCAATCACGGTGTCCGCGCCGGTGGCCGCGTCTCCTCCCACGAACACGCCGTCAAGCGCGGTGGCGCCGGTATCGCGATGGTCCGCCCCAGGCGGACCATCGCGCTCTACCGCGATCCCCTTGATCTCCGTCTCCACCTCCTGTCCCAGCGCATTGATAACCATGTCGCAGGGAAGGCTGAACTCGGTCTCGGTTACCGGGTCGGGGCGGCGGCGGCCGGAAGCGTCGGCCTCGCCCAGGGTATGGATACGCATCTTGATCCCCGTCACCCGGTTGCGCTTCTTCAGCACCTCAATGGGGGCGACGAGGTAGATGACGCGCACGCCCTCCTCCTCGGCCTCGTAGACCTCCTCGGGGACGGCTGGCATCTCGTCGCGAGTGCGCCGGTAGCAGAGATAAACCTGCTTTGCGCCCAGCCGCCGCGCGGTGCGCGCCGCGTCCACCGCGGTGAACCCGCCGCCGATCACCGCGACGGTGCCGACGACCTCGGTCTTCTTTCCCCGGCGGAAGTTGCCCAGGAAGTCCACCGCGGAGACGACGCCCTTCGCCTCCTCGCCCGGGCAGCCCAGCGTGCGACCGGCCTGGCAGCCGATCCCGAGGAAGATCGCGTCGTAACCCTCTTCCTTGAGGCTGGCGAGGGTGAAGTCCTTGCCGAGACGCTTGCCGCATTTCACCTTCACGCCCAGGCCCTTGAGCGCGGCGATCTCCGCGTCGAGTACGGCGGCGGGGAGGCGGAAGCTCGGGATGCCGTAGCGCATCATCCCGCCCGGCTCCTTCTGGGCCTCGAACACGGTGACGGCATGGCCGGCGCGGGCAAGGTCCCAGGCGGCGGCGAGGCCGGCCGGGCCGGCGCCGATCACGGCCACCCTCTTCCCGCTCTTGGGCAGGCGGTCCACCTCCGGCGTCCAGCCCTGGGCCGCGCCGTATTCCAGCACGAACCGCTTGATGTCCCGAATGCGAATCGGCTCCTCCACCTCGCCGCGGGTGCAGTTCTCCTCGCAGGGGTGCGCGCAGATGAAGCCGCACACGGACTGCAGCGGGTTCTTCGCGGTGATGAGGCGATAGGCCTCGGCGAAGTCCCGTCGCGCCACCGATTCGACGTAGGCCTGGGCCGGTACCTGGTTTGGGCAGGCGACCTTGCACGGGGCGGAGAGTTGCTGATCTTTCACGCGCGCATGGCCGGGGTAGAGGGTAAGCGCGGGGGCGGACTTGACCTCCTCCACCAGCAGATCGCGCATCGCCTCCCAGTTCTCGTAGCCCATCCGGTCCAGATACTTCACCACGCCCTCGAGAATCGGCTCGATGATCCCGAACCCGTGGGCGAGCACCGCGGTGCAAATCCCTATCAGGTCCGCGCCGAGGTAGGCCATCTCCACCGCGTCCTGCCAGCTCTCGCACCCACCCGTCGCGATGGCCCGCACCCCACGGCCGTTGCGCTTGCGGATCTCGAAAATGTCCCGGAGCGCGAGCGGCTTGACCCACGGCCCGGACATGCAACTCATGGAGACCTCCTCCTGGAGGTGGTACACCGCCTGCTTTGGGTTCCAGATATCAATCGGCGGGATGGCAAGACGGTTGGCGTTCGACCCCACTGCCACCGCGCCCGCCGCGTAGGCCGCCTTGGAGACGCTGCCGAGCTGCCCACCCTCGGGGGTGAGCTTCACGAACACGGGGATTGACACCGCCTCCACCGTTGCCTTCACGATCTCATAGGTCAGTTCCGGCACCATCCCCACCGAGGCGCCGCTCTTGGGGGCGTTGGGGTCAATGTCGCCGGTGAGCTGGCGGTTGAAGGACATGTTAGGACAGCCCAGATTGACTTCGAGCACGTGCGCGCCGGCCGCCTCGAAGCCCTTCGCCATGTTCACCCAGCCCGCGACCCCGCCGTCTTCGCCGGCGTAGCTGTAGTTCGCCATGATGATGAAGTCTTTACTCACCCGCGGCAGCGAGTCGCGAACGAGTTGCAGGCCTTGCTCGAAGGCCAGGCGCTTCTCGGCCGTAAAGGAGAGAAACCCCTGCCCTGGACCCTCGAAGTAGCCGTAGCGGGGGACGCGGTTGATGTACGGAGGGGGATCGAAGGTGAGTTTGATGGAGGCCCCGGCCCAGCCGAGTTCGCAGCCGCGGGCGATCTGGTCGGCGGAATGCGTGGTCGGGCCCGAGGCCAGGAAGAACGGATTCTTGAACGTCACCCCGGCGATGGTCAGCGCCAGCCGAGGATCGGTAGCAAACTCTTTCATGACGAACCTGCTCCTAAAGCGGCCCTGCGAAGACACAGATGCGCGCAGACGCGGGGAATGCCCGCGTTTGCGCGGCGAACTGCGGCCGCTGCTGATGTCGTCTCGATGGGGAGATCATTCGACGGGAGAGGGGTTCTCCCCTTCCGCCAGAAGGGGAAGGGCCTGGGCCGGGTCGAGGATGGGGACGCCGCGGAACTCGCCGAGCGCGAGGAGGTGGCGGTCGCCAGAGACGATCAGGTCGGCTTCCGCCGCGAGCGCGCACTCGAGGAACTTGTCGTCGCTGGGGTCAGCAGAGACGGGATGAAGGCTCTTTGCCGGGTCCACCCACAGCACATGTTCGCGCCGGCTGAGTCTGGCAAAGAACCCGCTTGCCGCCTCGGTCATCCCGGCGAAGCGCGCCAGCACTTCCGTATACTCGCGTACGATCTCATCGGTGACGCAAAGCACGAACTGCCCCTCCTGCCACCGATCAACAATTTCTTTGGGCTTGCCACCGAAAAAGCTCGAGACCACGACGTTGGTGTCCAAGACCACCTTACTCACGAGACGAGGCCCGCCGCTCAGCGCGCACTTCTGCGATCACACGCTCGATATCCTCCGGCCCATGCCCTGTGGCCTTCCCCTCCTTTCGCGCTCGGTCTGCGATCTCGGTGAACCGCTCGACGAGGTTCTCGCGCCACTCCTGCTTTGCCTCCAGCCACGCCCGGATGTCCTCCGCTCGGAAACGCCACTGGCGACCGACCTTGAAGCCCGGCAGTTTGCCCTGTCGGGCGAAGTTCAGCACCGTCACCTCGTGCAGCTTCAGATAGGCCGCCACCTGTTTCGCGTCCAGCAGTTCCGGCAGCCCTTCGTTTGTCTGCGCGCTCATGCTAGGCCTCCATTCGCTATTCTACGCAATTTTACCATATTTAACAGAATTTTGCAAAGTATAAGGAAGTAACAGGAAATGGAGGATTCTGGGAACATTACCCGCTACGAGGCAGGGAAGGGTCGTTCTCCCGCCGAATCCTCTACGACTGTCGTTTCTCTCTGGGCGAACTGACGCGAATCCACTTGGGCGAGGAGGAACCGATGGCCGATCTGAGCATCAAACCCGCGGGTGGGGTGTGGGACGCGCTCGCATTGGGTGAGGTGATGCTGCGACTCGACCCGGGTGATGTGCCGACCCGGAGGGCGCGCCGCGCGCGCATCTGGCACGGGGGCGGGGAGACGAACGTGGCCGAGGGGCTGGCCGCGTGCTTCGGGCTGAAGACCGCGGTGATCACCGCCCTGGTGGACGATCAGATCGGTCGGAATATCGAGAATCAGATGCGCGAGGCCGGGGTGGATACCTCCCTCCTCATCTGGTTCAACACCAAAGGGAAGGGCAAGTACTCCACCGACGGGAAGGGGACGCTGCATAATGGGATCAACTTCACCTGGGCCGGCAAGGGCGTCCTGCCCTCGGTGACCGAGTACTATCGCGCGCACACGCCGGTGCGCGAGCTCGCTCCCGGCGATGTGGACTGGGAGGCGCTGTTCGCGAAGGGAGTGCGCTGGTTCCACACCGGCGGGATCTACGCGCTGATCTCGCCGACTTCCTCGCAACTCGCGTTGGAGGGGATGCAGGCCGCGGGCAAGGCCGGCGTGTTCCGCTCCTTCGATCTGAATTACCGCTCCAAGGTAGAGCCGGATAAGGAGAAGGCGCGGGGGATCAACCGCACTATCGCCGCCCACACCGACTTCCTGGTCGGCAATCAGAGCGATTTCTTCGATGCCCTGGGCTACGAGAGCCGCAAGGTTTCCAACAAGGACCCGTTCGAGGTGTGGCTGGAGGCCTACACGGAGATGTTGCGCAGCGTGGCGAAGGACTACCCGAACCTGAAGATCATCGGCACGCAGTTGCGCGCCGCGCTCACCGCGGACCGCATCTCCTGGGGCGCGGTGCTCTACGACGTCGCCGAGGACAAGACCCACCTCGCCGCGGTGCGAGAGAACATCGAGATCGCGGACCGCACCGGCGGCGGCGATTCGTTCATGTCCGGCGTGGCCGCGGCCTTGATGAAGGGGCAGGACGTGGCCACCGCGGTGCAGTGGGGCGCGGCCCACGGGATTATGGTCCAGGAGACGCCGGGCGACACGACGCTGGTGACGCAGGCCGAGGTGGAGGCGGAGGCGGCGCGGGCGCTGAAGGGCGGAGGGGTGAGCGCGCTGCGGTAGGGCGGAGGCGACCTTGCCCCGATATTCCAGGAGGGTTTCATGAAGAAAGTCAGGATGGGTCTGGTCGGCTGCGGTTTCTCCGCCGGCCTGCATATGTCGGGCTACAAGGAACTCGCCCGCGAGCACTGCGAGGTCGTCGCCGTCGTGGGCGTGCCGAAGAAGATGGCGGATGACTTCGCGGCGCAGCACGGGATCCCCAACACGTTCGAGAGCTTCGACGAGATGCTCGCCAACGTCGAGGTGGACGCGGTGGACCTGGCGGTGCCGAACTATCTGCACGCGCCGTTCATCCTCCAGGCGGCCAAGGCCGGCAAGCACGTCTTCTGCGAGAAACCGCTCACCGGCTACTTCGGCGAGCCGGATACCCCCACGGAGGCGCTGGTGGGGAAGCTGAACAAGCGCGAGATGCTCGGCAAGGTGATCGCGCGCTGCGACGAGGTGGTGGACGCCATCAAGACCTCGGGGATCAAGTTCGGCTACGGTGAGAACTGGGTCTACGCTCCCTCGTTCGTGAAGCTGTGGCGTCTGGCCGAGGTGGCAAAGGGGACGATCCTCCGGATCGAGGCGGAGGAGTCGCACTCTGGCTCCCATGCGGAATACGCGAAGCAGTGGCGGCTCTCCGGCGGCGGCTCACTGATGGTGAAAGGCTCCCACCCGCTCGGCGCGGCCCTGGAGTTGAAGGCGCGGGAGGGGCGGCTGAAGTTCGGGAAGCCCATCCGCCCCGCCTCCGTGATCTGCGAGACGGCTAACCTCACCTGGATGGAGGAGTTCAAGAAAGAGGAGACCAAGTACCTCCGCACCGGCTGGAAGGATGTGGAGGACTGGGGCATCATCGTCGTCAAGTTCGAGGACGGTTCGGTCGCGGAAGTCAAAGCCGCGGACTGCACCCTCGGCGGCGTGCATAACTACATCGAGGCCTATCTCTCCAACGCCCGCCTCCGCGCCAACATCAACCCCAACGACTCCTGCGTCGCCTACGCCCCGGCCGCGCATATCTTCGAGCCGGAGTACATCTCCGAGAAGATCGAGACCAAGGGCGGCTGGACCCAGCCCTCCCCGGACGAGGACTGGATGCAGGGCTATCCTCAGGAGATCGCCGACTTCGTCAAAGCCGTCCGCGAGGACCGCCAGCCCGTCGCCAGTTGGGAACTCGCCCGCGAGGTCATGATCGTCCTCTACGCGGCGTATGTGAGCGCGGAAGAGGGGTGTCGCATAGACCTCGCGCCATATCTGTAACGTGTAGGGCGGGGACACCGATCCCCGCCCAGAGAACACATGCGGAGGGAAGGTGAGATGCGTTCCTGGTTCAGTCTGGTCGCGCTCATCGGCTTCGTCGTTGGCTTGTTCCTCTTCATCTGGGTGGAGTGGTACGCCACGACGCCCAGATGGGAGGACTGTGAGGTCGTCTTCGGTTTGGCCTCAATCGCGGCCGTCGCGTCACTGGTACGTCGAGAGCGCTGGCGCGCCGGCAGTTCCTTCCTGCTTGGAGCTATGCTCGCGCTCATCTTCGCTTCGCCGTTCGTATTTCTGAGTACGATTCGCTCTGTTGCCCGGAGTCTCAGCACGTCCTCCCCTCCTCAGGCGAAGTGATCTATGCCCTCCCTCCGCCTCGCCCTCGTCGGCTACGGCAACGCCGCCAACTTGCACTTACCCGGCTACCGGCAACTCGGCCCGGAGCGGTGCGAGGTCGTGGCCGTGTGCGGCCACAGCCTGGACCGCGCCCAAGCCTACGCCAGCAAGCACGACATCCCCCACGCCTTCGGCAGCCTCACCGAGTTGCTCGCCTCCGTCGAGGTGGACGCGGTGGACCTCGTCGTCCCCAATCACGTTCACCGCCAGTACGCCCTCGAGGCGGCCCAGGCCGGCAAGCACGTGATCATCGAAAAGCCCCTCACCGGGTACTTCGGCGAACCGGACACGCCGGAAGACGAGATGGTGGGGAAGACCGTCTCCAAGCGGCACATGCTGGAGCGCGTGATCGCGGACTGCGACGCCATCCTCGACGCGGTGAAGGCGGCGGGCGTGAAGCTCTGCTACGCGGAGAACTGGTGCTACGCCCCGGCTTTCACCAAACTCCGCCGCCTCATCAACGTCGCGGGCGGGACCATCCTCCGCCTGGAGGCGGAGGAGTCCCA